>NZ_FMBA01000070.1 GCF_900094935.1 Gilliamella intestini | reverse complement strand
GTTGCCCATAAGCTGGATATTCATAGGCCATATTAACAACGGCTTGTTCTATATGTGGCTCTACCCGATTTTTTTCGATAGGCTTTTTACGACTGATTTCTTGAAGCGCAAGCTCACCCCCTTGCTCATACAATTTTTTAAAGCGATAATAGCTATCTCGACTGTATCCCATGACTTTGCAAGCTTGTTGAACGTTACCGAGTTGCTTAGCTAATTCTAGTAGTCCTAATTTAGGTTTAATAATTTTGGCTGTTTGATTCATTTCTGACTCTCCTTTTGTGTTATAAAATAACTTAAACGTCAGATTAAGTAAAGACTATTACATTTAAATATTATTTATAACAAGCTCTATATTAATCCATCCACTATTGATGTTGGCTATGTGAGTAATCAACGCACTATAGAAGTATCAATTTTCAACGGTTATTTCAGCAGTAAAATTCTGACTGATATTACCTATAGTGATAAACAAGGGGTCACTGTCAGTAATGTGACGTTACCACTTTTATTTAGCCGATTAAGCCTAAAAATATTATCAATTGATATTGATAGCCACGGCACAGATAGTATTAACTGTACAATTTCGTTTCATTTTTTAAACGCTGAAACCGTTACATTAGTTGTTAGCGGTAATCGTTCGCTACCGCTTCCTCTCTCTCCAAATTGGTCGCATGGTATTACAGAAACATTAGAATGGAAAACCAATGTACATCAATCACAAACAGGGGCAGAACAACGGGTAGCAATGCGATTAACACCTCGTCGGATATTTGAGTTTCAAACGCTTATCCATAAACACGAACGTCGACAAATTGAAAATATACTATTTCAGAACTATTTAAGCTCATTTTCATTGCCAATTTATAGTGATATAGCACTACTAGATAGAGAAATCAAACCAGGTGATAAGACAATTTATTTATCAACCATCGGTCGAGATTATCATATAGGAGGTAATTTAACAGTTATCGATGGTAGTAATACAATTGTTGGTAATATTGAATCAATTAAAAGTTCAAGTATTACACTATCTGAACCGATATATACAGCTGTTTTAAAAGGTGCAAAAGTATTTCCTATTAAATCGGCAAAATTAACTGAACCACCTAAAATTATCAGGCGAACAGATGAATTAGCAACCGCAGAGTTACGATTTTTAATTGTTGAAAAAAATGACATTAACGTTAATGTTGAGCTACCTATATACAATAATTTTTATGTGCTGGAGCAAGAACCAGATTGGTCAGATGATGTACATGTTTCATATGAATCAATGAGACGTGAAATCGACAATCAAACGGGTATCGTGTACTACTCAGATAGCGCGAGTCGTGTTTTTATTACTCAATCTCATGAATTTTTAATTAATGGCCGTAATAAACAACTTGAACTGCGTGCATTGTTTTATGCCCTCCGTGGTCGCCAAAAACCAATTTTTGTCCCCTCGTTTAGTAATGATTGCAAACTAGTTGATGATGCAACCAGTGAAATTTTAGATATTGAACAAAATAATATGACTGAAACTGATTTCGGCGGACAGTTCTTAAGAATTTTATTGAGTGGTAACCGCATTTTATATCGTGAAATTGTCAACGTAAAAAGCAATAACAAAGGTGGACTTCGGTTATTGCTCAATAAAAAAGTTGCATTTATGCGCCAGGAAGTAATCAAAATATCCATAATGCGTCTATGCCGTTTAAATGATGACAAAGTCGTATGGGAGCATTTAACTGATGCTGACGGCACGGCGAGAGTAAACGTTACATTTAGGGAGGTAAGATATGAGTTGGAGTGAGTTTGAGTATTCTGTTGCAAATGGACAACCATTAACACTGTATGAGTTTAAAAGGCAGAATTTGTATTACCGCTATACAAATGCCGATCGCTCGATAATGATTAATAATGCACTGTGGGAAGCGATTGCAATTAGTGATAACGGATTATCAGCAAGCAGTAATAATGTTGAAATTACCTTACCCGTTACGAATAAAGTTGTTTCTTTTTACCGAGGTGTGCCACCTAGTACATCGGTAAAAATTAGAATTTATCGCATGCATTATCATGATAATCAACAAGAGTTACGGGTGGCATGGGTAGGTAATATCACTGAAGTCAAACGTGAAAAAATTGGTGAAGCCAAAATTATCACAACTAATATTGTCAATACATTTGGCCGTCAGGGATTGAGGCTGACCTGGGGTAGAAAGTGCCCCCATGCACTTTATGATAGTAGATGTAAAGTTAAAGCTCGTCATTATGTCATTTCAGGGTTAGAGATAATTGCATTAGATGGTAAATCAATTACATTCAATGTACCACAGAGTATTAATAATGGTTACTTTAGCGGTGGCTATATTGAATATGAGTTTGAAGGTCTAACAGAAAGGCGAGGTATTCGCATGCATAATAACAATAATTTAAGTCTGTACGGTGGGACTTATGGCTTAAGTGTAGGTTTGATAATTAATGTATATCCTGGTTGTGATAATACGATTGATACATGTGAAAATAAATTTAATAACCATTTGAATTATGGTGGTTGCCCACACCTGCCTGGCAAATCACCGTATAGCATTACTAAACTATTCTAGGAGGTTAATTATGTGGTGGGCGATTGCGCGTTTTGTTGTTGTACTGGTTGCATCCTATTTTCTAAATCAAGCATTAGCCAAAAAACATAATAATAAGGTTAATGCAGCAACGTTTGATGACTTTGATTATCCACAGCCAACAGAAGGAACGCCACAGTGTGTGTTTTTTGGTGACTGTTGGACTGCGGATTGGTTTGTACTGGCTTATGGAAATTATCGTTATGAAGCAATTAGAAAATAGTATATGGATAACTATGGCAGATATTCGTCAAGGTGGAGGCTGTGCGTGGGGATTAAGAGCCTGGTTTAAACACTATGGACTGAGTTTTAACGATTTTATTCAAAATGGTGGGATTGATAGCACAACGATTTTAAGTACGGGTGATGCATTAGCTATTCGTATTGTTGAACTCGCAAAGCAAGCTAGTGTGCATAAGGGGTAAGTATGGGCAGTAAAAAGAAGAAAACAACAATTGGTTATAAATACTTTTTCAGTATTCAGTCGGGGCTTGGGCGTGGTCCAATTAATGAGTTAGTTGCTATTACCGCTGATGATAAAACTGTGTTTGCAGGTAAAGCAAATGAAGTTACTGTTAGCAAATCAATTTATATTGATAAGCCGAATTTGTTTGGTGGTACTAATGTTGGTGGTGAAGGTGGAATTAAAGGCATATTTGAAATCGCAATGGGTGATGCAGATCAGGAGCCAACTAGTCGTGTAAAAAATTTACTGGGCGGCGTTGTGCCTGGTTTTCGGGGCATGGTTACGACGTTCTTTGATGGTTTAATTAGTGCTTATTCAGCAAGTCCAAAACCGTGGAAATATAGAGTCAGACGTACAACACAAGGTTGGTCAAATAACGAAGTATGGTACCCAGAAAAATGTATCATCATGTTATATGATGATACATCAACAATTCATGAAAAAGATAATGGAATAAATAGCAATTTAAGAACTATTCACGCAATGAATCCTGCGCATATTTTGATAGAGTGTGCAACCAACAATGATTGGGGACGAGGATTGCAACTATATGAGGATATTGATTTAGATTCATTTAAAACTGCTGCTGATATTCTATATAATGAAAAATTCGGTTTATGCTTTCGTTACAATCGACAAGATGGGTTAGATACATTTGTACAGCAGGTGTTAGATCATATAGGCGCAGTACAATATGCTGATTTAACAACAGGAAAAATTAAACTAAAACTGATTCGTGATAATTACAAAACAGAAGATTTACCATTGTTTAATTATGATAACGGTATTTTAGTGGTACAGGACGATGATAGTAGCGCTTCCGATAATGTACCAAATGAAATTGCTGTAAAATGGCATAATCCAGTAACGAACGAGGATAGTGAAGTTCGGGCACAAAATTTAGGTGCAATTCAAGCCGTTGGTTTAATCAGTAGCTCTATTGAATATAAAGCACTACCAACATTTGAGCTGGCTGCACGTGTTGCACAGCGAGAACTGGAATCTGGAATTGCGGGTTTAATTCGTCTAACGATTCAGTTTGATCGACGCGGTGAAATATTAACTCCTGCTGATTGTTTTCGGGTATCACTACCAGACCGAGATATCGAAGATATGGTCATGCGGGTGGGCTCTATTAACGAGCACGAAGATGGAATGATTGAAATTACCGCAATTCAGGATGTTTTTGGGTTGGCAGACACCGTTTATAATAGTGGTAATCAATCTGGGACAGGGATAGTTCAAGATACAACACCAAGACCAGTTAAAAATTATATGTTATTTGAATCTCCCTATTTTGCAATGAGCCAGTTATCAAATTATGATGTTAATAACGAATCAGGCTATATGTTTCTAGTTTCTGCTCAGCCAAATTCACAGTCAATTAACTATTTATTACAAACTACAACTGAAGGTGCTGATTTTACAATAAGAGGAACAGGCGACTTTACGCCAAGTGCGGTATTAATCAGTAAACGTCAGTTAAGTAAAATAGATACACAATTAAACGTGATTTTTAACAAAAATATGACAGATGTTTCAATTGGTAGTGCAGCTATTATTGGTAATGAAATTGTTCGAATTGATGCATTTGATGAGTTAAATGGGACCTTAACAATAGCAAGGGGATGTGCAGACACATTACCACAAACACACAGTAAAGATTCGTTTATCTGGTTTTTTGATAGCCTATTTGAAACGGACGGTATTGAATATTTAAAAGGTGAAGTTGTTTATGTTCAACAGTTAACACAAACTAATGCTGGAACACTCAGTGCAAATAAGGCCCCCATTCGAGCACTAAAATTTGACGCAAGAGCCGCACGCCCATATCCTCCAGCTAATTTACAGGTAAATGGTGTTATTACAGAGACAATAACACTAAAAGAACAAGAAACAATAGTATTAACATGGTTACATCGAAACAAAGAAATACAACAAGATAATCTCATTGCATATAATGAAGGTAATATTGATAAACCAGAAACCGTTAAATATCATATTGAATATTATTTAGCTGGTGAGCTAAAGAAAACAGTAGTAACAAATGAAAATTCTCACGAACTAGAAATTAATGAAACTGAACATTATGATGAAATTCGGATCTACGCATACGACACAAAATCCAAGTTTGAAAGTTTACAAAAATACATTTTACAAATTAAAGCTTAATATTTGTAATTTATTTTCATATGATGAAAAATACAAAATAGTTAATTATCACTTAATTTAAGCGTGATTTATCACGCTCGGCATCAACAATCCTTTTTATAAAAGTTTAGCTTGGGGGGAAGCGATTGCACATAAATTATATAGCCATCAGACAAAACGCAAGTTGCGAACTTATTTTAGCAATCATGTCATTATCAGATTGGAAAAAAATTATACTATTCTAGATGCTACAATTGGACCATATGTTGGAAATAAATCTTTATTACAATACGCGGAAGTAGTGATGGATATTAGTGCTAATCAGATACATAATAAACTACATAATGACCCATTTCCTGAGCCATTAACAAATAAACCATTAACAGTTGATATAATAGAAAAGGCTTGCAAAGGTGAATATAAAAAATTTGAACATAGTTGTGGCTATCCTTGTAAAGGAGTAACTGATGTTATTTGGTAAAAATATAAAATTTTTGGTATTTGTTATCGGAGCAATGTTATCTTTACAATATGTAAATGCTAATCTAATATTTTACCCAAAAAAGGAAAGTGAAATGACATTTATAACAAAAAAACATGATGTTATATTTTTAAATGAACCATCTAAAAAAGAGTATGATTATTTTTCAACATTCTCTGATATACAATTTTATATTAATAGAGATCATAGAATAGCAGAGGCTGATAAAATTTTGGGATTGTCTGGACTTCTCTCGCATCCCCATAAACAAATTAAACAGATAAATATTGGCTTAGCATTAGATAAGCAACCTGTATTAAAATTGAAAAGTGATAATGTTTATAATATAAAAACTATTATTGAAAAGGAATATATGGATGAAATACATAATACTATTTTTGCCCAAGATAAAAAAATAACGATATTAAAAACTAATGAAAAGTATGATCGCGATATTACTAGTGAAGCTGAAATCAATATTTACCTTTTGACTAATGATATTAGTAATCGTTTCACACAATACCTTTTTATTCAAAGTTTATGTAATAATTCAGCCCCCCATTTTACTTATATTGAAGGGCCAAAAACATTAGGAATAATTTCGGCTAAGCATAAAATTTTTGAAGAATCAGTTGGAAGTCTAAAATGGATTTACTACAACAGCTCCTTTGAGTTAAAAAGTAGTAATATCCCTGAACAAGACGTTATGCAAATTGCTCAATGGATATTTGATAATATCGAGTTTATTTTTGCTGATTGAATCTAAAAAAGTGATATAAATTAGTGTAAAGTAGTCAAGCATCCTAACTAATAACGACCGCTAAAATGAAAAAATTTAGTAAAAAAATTGCATTGTTTAAAGAAATAATTTATTTTAGATAACCGCATTAGGTTATCTTTATAATCAGTTAACTATAAAAGTATTGCCTAAATATAAACAATAAACCCGAAATTATTGTGGTGCAGGTTGTTGGTAATATTGCCTAATGGGCTGATCATTCTCTAGTAATGGATATGCAACCTTACCCAATACTGAAAAAATGGTGATAGCTACTTTTGTGTAGGCGTCACCAGCCATCCCCATAAGAGCTATTACAATGAGATTAAAAGGATTGTATTTTGATTGTCAGGTTGATGGTTGTGCTCCTGATACTTTTGCGGTCACGGAGTTTACGTTAGACGAGCACCTGTCAGAGCTATTTACCTTAACCCTAACCCTGACAAGTCCCGAAGCCGATATTGATATTAAATCGCTGATTTTGTGTAAAGCATATTTAACGGTGAGTCAGAATGGCGTACCCCAGCGAGAGGTGATAGGGATTATTACCGAAGCCAAACGTGGTAAAAGTGGTTTTCGGCGGACCTATTACACCCTGATTGTTCGCCCCTCGCTATGGTTACTAACCCAACGTCAACAAAGTCGTATCTTCCATTTTAAAAGCATTCCAGAAGTTCTCGATATTTTATTGCAAGAGCATCAAATTCGTTTTTGTTGTGATTGTCGCGATAAACATACTCAGCGTGAATTTATC
>NZ_FMBA01000075.1 GCF_900094935.1 Gilliamella intestini | reverse complement strand
GGCACTAAATAATATGACGCCGATTGAGTATAAAACACTAAAACAAGCAACATGATTTTCTACGTGAGTTGTGTATTAAGTTTGGGGTATTTACAGGCTTATTTTCTCAGCATTGAATAATAGAAAGTAAAAAATTATTTTATTTCATAAAGCCTAACCCAAAGTCGCTTATTCTTAAAGTCAATTTTTACTATATTTTTACTAAGAAAATCATGTCCTACTATACCATCCGATTGAAATTCATCTGGAATAGAATCTAGAATAACAGCCTCAATGTTATCATTAATAATATTATTAAAATTAATAGATACAAATTTATCATCGCTCCCATCATTATTAATTATAGTTGTTTTTGGTGAAAGTGATTGCTCTTTTAAAATTGAAGTAGTGGCAGCACTATCTAAGATCATATTATAATTTTTTATACCATCAGACATATTTATCACCAAACCTTCGCTATTAACTTGAAAGGGAGCTGAAATCCATTTTTCATCTAAATCATTAGAAATATCCTCGTAATCAGATATTGTTATTTTACTTTCAGGGTAATTAATAGTTAATACATAATCCTTAAAAAGACCTAATCCAATAACGGGATTATCTAAACCTTTATTCTCTTTGTTAACATCTGTATCATCGTTTAAATAATTGAATCCCCAATATTTATATTCTGCAACAGAAACTTTTTTAAAATTGAATGAATTTATACATAAATTTTCAATAATATATGATCGAGACTCTATGATATTACCAGATAGATCTATATATCTTATTTTTTTCGATTGCTCTGATTTATTCGGTATTTTATTAATTAAATCTATTGGTAAATATAAGGCTTCTTTTGCTCCTGTATCAAATGTTAATAAAATTTTTTCGTCTTCAATATTCATTGGTATATGTGCTAAATTATATTTAGCATCAAAAACAAGATCCCAAATTATTTCTAAACTTTGAACATAATTACTTGTTAATAATATAATAAAAAAAATTGATATTTTCTTCATAAAAATTAATTCCTTTTCTTTAAAATAAAAACAGTAAAGATTTAAATAATTTAATCTTATTTAATCTCAATTAAGTGTATCAGAAATGATTGAACCTTGTTCAAGTATAACTACTCTATCTGCCATTTTTATGGTTTCAGGCCTATGCGCAACAACAATTTTTGAAAAATGATAACCGAGCATCGAAGTATTGACAGCGTTCTCATTTGTAACATCTAAATGGCTAGTTGCTTCATCTAATGCTAGAATTGTAGGTTCTCTATAAAGTGCTCTAGCTAATAATATTCTTTGCTTCTGTCCACCAGATAATCCAGAGCCTATGTCACCAATTATTGTATTATATTTCATTGGCATTTTAATTATTTCATCATGAATAACAGCTTTTAAAGCACAAAACTTTATTTTTTCTTGATTAGGTTCTGAATCAAAAAAACAAATATTATCTGCTATTGTACCTGCAAATAACTGATCATCTTGCATAACAGTTCCAAATAATTTTCTATACTTATTAATATCTAAATCAGAAAGAAGTGTGTTACCAATAAAAATTTGTCCTTCATAAGGCTCTAAAAGTCTTAAAATTAATTTCAAAAGTGTTGTTTTGCCACATCCAGACACTCCTGTTATAGCTATACACTGCCCCATGGGTATTGTTAAGTTTATATTCTTTAGAATATCAGGTTCATGTTCTGAATAGCGAAAAGATACATTTACAAGCTTAATAGTAAAATCTGAAATTACTTTCGTATCAACAATTTGGTCTATTTTTTGATAGTTTTCTTTAGAGCTAAAAACAATATCCGCTAAACGTTCTACATGAAGTTTTAACATTGATATTTCACATATTTTATCTATTAAAGATACAATTTTATCTGATAGTTGTTCTTTATAACTCATAAACGCAAAAAGCATACCAATTGAAAATAAATTATCTAAGATTAATGAGGCAGCGATCCAAATAACTATAATTTTGTCTAAACTAAAAATTAGAGTATTAGCAAGCTGGAAAAATAAATTAAATTTTTCTAATTTAAGATGCTCATTAAACTCAATTGCAGATAAATTCATCCAATTAACATATCTTTCTTTTTGATGGTTATATAAACGAATACTTTGCATCCCTCTAATCGATTCTAAAAAATGACTTTCTTGATTAGCTTTATTTATAATATATTGAGAAGTTATGTGTCTCTGGTGTGAAAATGTAGTCCATCGTAATATTGCATATAACAAGATTGAAAGAAATGAAATTAGTGAAAGGGTAAAGTTATACATACACATCATGGCAAAAGTTGTAATAACTAATAGACCATCAACTATACTTGCAACAACTTTAGTTGTAATACCATCTTGTATCTCTTGTATAGAATGAAATCTAGATACAATATCAGCTAAATGTCTTTTTTGAAACCATTCTAACGGTAAATTGAGGAGGTGATTAAAAACATTACCTCTCCATTGATAATTAAGTTGTGTAGAAAACGCTGTAGTAAACCAAGTTCTTACTGCTTCAACTGAAATACGTAAGAGGAGAAGCAAAATAAAACCAATTCCTAAAACAGTCAATAAATTTATATCTGAAACCGCTATTACATCATCAACAACCCACTGTAGATATAAAGGAGCTATAAGAGTACAAACCTGAATCATAATTCCAAGTAAAAATAATTGGAATAATCCTTTTTTTAAACCTATCACTGACCCCATAACAGATTTAAAAGAAATTTTAGATTGCTTTTTCTTTGGAGAAAATTCTGTGGTAGGTGAAAACTCTATTGCAATCCCAGTAAAATGACGAGAGACTTCATCCATTTTTAATTTAACTTTTCCGACTGCTGGGTCATGGATAAATACTGATCTACCTCTAACTTTCTTTAAAACGACAAAATGATTAAGATCCCAGTGAAGAATACAAGGACTTTTTAAATTTTTCAATTGCTCTAATTCTAATCTAAGCGGTCTGGAGCTAAATTTTAATTCATTTGCAATATGTATAATGTTTTTTAATGAAGCACCTCTCAATGAGAAGGCATACTTTTTTCGTAAATCCATTAATGTTGAATTTAGTCCCCAATAGTTAACTATCATTAATAGACATGCTAATCCACATTCAGCACTTTCACTTTGTAAACACATTGATAGTTTTTTTTTATAATTAAATTTAAGATATAATTGTTCATTCATAATAAGCTGCCATTAATACTAAAAAGTGGTTCAAGTATCCATTCATATATTTTTCTATCTTCAAGCATTATATTTGCCTCTAACGACATACCAATTTTTAGAGGATAATGTTGACCATAAGCTAATATATCTTGATTTTTTAATTTTACTTTTACTCGATAATATGCATCTTTTTCGTTATATGACTGTTGAGAATATATACCTAATGATTTAAGTTCATTAATTTGCACTGTATTATTACTTATTTCAGTGATAATTCCTGTATGCTGTCCAAATTTCTGGTATGGGTAAGCTTGATATCGAAGTAAAACAGGCATTCCTATTTTTATAAAACCCAATGATCTAGATGGAATAAATAAATTTCCTTCGAGAATAAAGTCTTTAGGTAATATAGTAGCAATTAAATTATTTTCCTCAATACTTTGACCATTTGAAACCATGATAGTACTGATAATCCCATCTTTAGGAGCTGATATAATTATAAATTTCTGAGCATCGTTCTCAGCTATTTCTCTTTCAATAGCATCTATTTCTTGCTCAAATTTCGTGCAATCCTTCTGTTTTTGTAATGGTAATTCTAATAACTCTATCTCTAAACTATCTATATCACGATTAAGTGAAGTTAACTTTCTTTGTAAGTCAAAAAGTATCGACTGCTGCTCAAGTAAATCTGATTTTCGTTCATCATGTTCAAGTGATGATATATTATTCGAGTTTAGTAATTTTTTATATTTTTGTACAAATTTGGATAAAATATTGACACGTTCCTCTTGCACCTCTATTTGAGATTCTAATAATTTTTTTTCAAGTTCAAGATTATTTTTTGACTGTTTAGCTAATTGTATTTTCAATATATACTGTTTCAATAATATTTCATGTTTATTGACTAAATTAGCTTTTCGTTTTAATAGAAATTTTTCCAGATCTGCTTGGATTGGGCTAAAATTTGAGTTTTTTAAAATGAACAATTTATCACCCTGTTTGACAAGCTGATTTTCGTGAACTAAAACTTCATCAATAATTCCTGATTCGGATGGTAAAATTCTAATAATTCCTTCCATAGGAAGTAGAGTTCCAGTTATAGTAATCTTGCGACCATAGCTAAAAAATATAAAAAAAAGCAATATGAAAAAAAATAAAAGTGAAAACAAACAGGTAAGAACCCTTGTGCTGTATGAACTAGTGAGTAATATTTGACCGCAATATTTTACTTTATTATGGTCAATTGCATCTTTTCTATACAGTGAATTAATGAATTGATTCATTTTATATCATTATTTTTATTAAAAAATTTTACTTTTGATAGATTCATAACTTTTCCCTTGATTAATTACTAACTCACAAATCCTTAGTGATATTTCATGATAAACCTCACAAAAAGCATTTACATTGTTCATATCATTTTTCTTACTATAACGATGTGGTATAGAACCAAACCCCAACCATTTTTACATATTTTTTTTACTCCGCATTCGCTACATTTTTGTGGTAAAGTAAACAATTTTCTATAGAGTTCTCTTAAACTCTTGTCAGATAGATATTCTGATAATGTATTTTTATTAATATTATATTGGTTCGTGAATAAATGTGGGTAAATATTGCGCAAAATATCATCAGGATTTAACGATCCATCTGAACGTATTGTTAATGCTACATATTTCCTTTCTTCATCTTTTTTATCTGATTCAGTTCCACTTAAAATTAATTTCCTTAAAATATCATTAAAATTTCGCACTAATATAGTATCTACAATTTTAGGTGTATTAATCTTTTCCCATTCGTTATAAACTGCAAGTAAATTGCTGCTTACTTTTTTTATCATTTTCTCATTTAATTGATCTAGTGTTAAATCCATTTCAACAAAGGATACATAATGAATTTTAAGATCATTAAGAAAGTGTCTGAAAATTATATTTGTATCACTATTTGAATTAATAACACTTATTATTCCTGGGGTAGTTAGTTTATTATTTTCTGCTGCATTAATGAGTTTTTGTAAACCATTTGTTGACCGAATATAAGTCCCCCTACCTTTTTTATCAATTCTGTTAGAATCATGGATAACTTGATCTCCATCTAAACTCACTGAAGCTGCAATATTATGCATTGAAAATATTTCTACCCATTCATCATCTATAAGGGTTCCATTACTTTGCAGTGCATATTCCAACTCAACAATATTAGAAAGTTCATAATTAAAAATTTCCACCATTTCAACGAAACGTTTTTTTCCCATCATTAACGGCTCACCACCATGTAAGTCTAACCTTAACAGCTTTATATGATTTGTTAAAACCGCTTCTTTAAGAAAATATGCCAAAGAATAAATAGTATCTTTTTTTATAACTTTTGGTCTTTCATTAAAATCAAGATTTCCGCCTTTAAAAAAATAGCAATATCGACAAGCAATATTACAACACTCAGTTATTTTCAAAATCACTTCTAGAATATCTACTTTAAAAGTATCAGACATTATTTTCTCCATATTTTAATAATTCAAAATAAGGCTATATTTAATATAGCCTTAAATTAATTGTTCAAAAATTATAAATTAAAATGTAATAGTCTTTACTTAATCTGACATTTAAGTTATTTTATAACACAAAAGGAGAGTCAGAAATGAATCAAACAGCCAAAATTATTAAACCAAAATTAGGACTACTAGAATTAGCTAAGCAACTTGGTAACGTTCAACAAGCTTGCAAAGTCATGGGATACAGTCGAGATAGTTATTATCGCTTTAAAAAACTGTATGAGCAAGGGGGTGAGCTTGCGCTTCAAGAAATCAGTCGTAAAAAGCCTATCGAAAAAAATCGGGTAGAGCCACATATAGAACAAGCCGTTGTCAATATGGCTTATGAATATCCAGCTTATGGGCAACATCGAGTTGCCAATCAACTCCGCCAAGAAGGCATAATGGTGTCAGGGAGT
>NZ_FMBA01000068.1 GCF_900094935.1 Gilliamella intestini | reverse complement strand
CGCATGAGGCATTAAATAACATGACACCGATTGAGTATAAAACACTAAAACAAGCAACATGATTTTCTACGTGAGTTGTGTGCTAAGTTTGGGGTATTTACATTTAAAGCTTATTTATATGATGATGCTTTGGAAAACTCAAAAAATAAAATGTATTTAATTGAAGATGACAAGGTAGAACTATTACAGTACCGAGAAGATTTTTATCAAATTCGATACTTATATAGTGTATTATTAATACTAGTTTTGTATGATTCTTATTGAGTTAATAGGATAATGTATATGTTTTTCAAAAAGTTTTGGAAAAAATCATCGCCTGATATTAAAAACATACCAAAAGAGCAACAAAGCTCACAAGATCATTTAAGTACGATGATTCGAGATTTTTGGCAACAGGTAAAAAATTCTGAACAATCTCTTAATGAACTTGATATTTTAGATATAATGAAAAATATTAATAATCTATTAGATGAAAATCAGTTAGATGTCATTGCTGAAATTACTGTAGGGGATACTAAGAAACATAAAATTATTTTTACTGCGGATGGAAAAATTGAACGCTTCGAATATGTAATAGAAATTTCCCGACAAGCACCTGATCTTCAGTTTTTCGAAGTAGAGGCATTTCGTCAGCGCATTAATAATGTAGATACATTTGTTATAAAATCTAAAGAGAGTTCTTTTTCATTAGGTGCAACTGATTTATTAATTCAATACAAAGAAAGTTGTCGTAAAATATCTATCGGTATTATGTTTGCTAAGACAGTCCCTGAAGAGATGATAAAACAGGCAGAAACGATGGCATTAATCTATCTCGATCATCTATTAGGTGAATATAATTTTGCTGTTAGAGTAGAAGCTGTTGAGTTTTTAAAGATCGATCAGAGTGCTACCACAATTCCTGCTAACCAATTTGTAACTATTTTTGATCGGTTATGGAAAGAAGATTTAAAACATACCGGTATATTTAATATTCAAGAAGATCAATGGATTGTATTCGAATTAACAGATCTTAAAATGTTAGTGCATCGTAATGAAGCGGCTAATTCTTTGTTAGGACATAAAAATTATTGTTATGCACTTAATGTTATAGTTGATATTGATAGTAAAGAGACACTTTCACTTGTTTATGAATTAGAAGATGCTATTAATCTTGTTTTACGTGCTGATGAGCGAGGAATTCATTGCCAAAACAGTTTTAGTAAAGGTGTAAGAAATATGCTATGGTATGTAGGAAATAAACAGTCAATACTCCAATTAGTTAAACAAATAACAAACCGATATAATACATTATCAGTTAAAATTGAATGTAAGTTTGATCCTTTTTGGTTACAGTACTTACGCTGGGTTGAATGTTATCAAGCATAAAAAAGTATCTATGATTAATGGATACTTTTTTGCACAATAATTATTGTAGCATGGATATTGAGATACTGTAACTATCACCTAAAATAGTACAACCCAAAAGTAGAAAATTCTCTATGATAAGAGTAAAAGAGAATTTGAATATGAAAAAGATGACAAAATACCAAATCGTATTGATATTAAAAGAAGCAGAAACTAGCGTTCCTGTTAAAAAGCTTTGACGTATCCGATTAAAGCGGGTGATTTAATGGGGCATATTGGTCATAACCAAAATAAAGGTATACTCAAAAGCAAATATTCTAGTTTTGAAGATTTGCCATTAGGTGAAGGTTCAGATAAAGAATTTTGTCCTCATTTACATGTTGAATGTTTCACCAGTGAAGACTTGCCAAGCTATATCACTCAAACGCAAGCAGAAGCGAGTAAAATCCCAGAAGAAGACAAAACGTTTGTTGGCATAGCGAAACAAGCCAAACTACTAGAAAAAGAAACTGCATCAGATACGACAGTGGGTAAACCTTATGCAAAGACCAAAATAAAGATACTAAGTCAAGACGTTAAGGTTGTCTGGTTACAGATTAAAATTTATTCATCAGAAACAGAAAAAAGACATTATGATAGGGAGACACTGTTATTTTTGCAGTTGTGATTCATAATGCGTTAGGATTGCTTGGCGGTTACTGGGGAGGACGTTTGTGTGGTTTTGATGAATCAACCTGCAGAACCATTTCACTTGAAGTAGGAATGCAAAACTCTGCCCTTGCAGCTACTTTAGGCACTACCTACTTTTCAGCTTTATCAGCTCTACCTGCTGCAGTATTTTCTGTTTGGCACAATATTTCAGGTTCATTACTGGCTGGTTATTGGCAAGGTAAACCAGTAAAGAATAAGAAAAAATCCAATCATTAACAAATAATATTGTAAAATAGCATTCATCAGCTCTCTTTCTTAATCAACTCTAAGTAAGAGAGCTTAATTTTCTGAGCTTATATCCAACCGCTCCACTAGCATTTAAATTAATTTTAGGCCAAATTAAAATGAATAGCGAATTACAGTTACCACCGTTTGTCTATCGCATATTACCGTGGATTGCGGCGTTTGCATTCTTTATGCAATCACTTGATACCTCGATATTAAATACAGCCCTCCCCACTATGGCTAACGACCTCAATGAGTCCCCATTAAATATGCAATCAGCCGTGATAAGTTATGCTTTGACCCTTGCATTATTTATTCCTGTTAGTGGTTTTTTATCAGATAAACTTGGCACTAGAAATATTTTTGTCATGGCCGTTTCACTATTCACACTGGGTTCATTACTTTGCGCTTTATCTAATTCATTAATTTTTTTAGATATATCACGAGTGATCCAAGGTGTTGGTGGCTCGATGATGGTGCCTATATCACGTTTAGTATTGATAAAATCTTTTAAGCGTAGTGATTTTTTAGCTGCTTTAAATACTGCCACGATTCCTGGATTAATTGGCCCTGTTTTAGGGCCAGTATTGGGAGGATATCTAGTTGATATGGTAAGTTGGCACTGGGTGTTTTTTATTAATTTACCCATTGGTATTTTAGGTATAATAATTAGTTGGAAATACATGCCTAACTTAAAAGGCCAACACATGCCTTTTGATCTATTAGGCTTTATATTTATTGTTATTAGCTTTATTAGCGCCACTTTGAGTGTAGAGATTTTAAACCAAAATCAGAAATATTATTGTCCATTACTACTTGCGACAATTAGTCTACTTTTTTTATTTATTTATCGTGAATATGCAAAAAAGAAACAAACTCCATTATTCCCACTATCGCTATTTAAAATCCGTACGTTCAAAATAGGAATTATCGGAAATTTAATTTGCAGATTAGGTATATCAGGAGTGCCTTTTCTTATTCCACTATTATTACAAGTGGGATTTGGTTATTCAGCTATTTTTGCCGGCATTATGTTGATGCCAATGGCCATTGCTTCAATTTGTACTCGAATCTTTATTCCGCGTATTTTAGCACGTTTAGGTTACCGTTTCGTACTAGTTACTAATACAATTTTAGCTGGCATAATGATTATTTTAATGTCCGTATTAAATTTATCGACACCACTTATTCTTATCAGTTTATTGCTATTTTGTATCGGTGGAATCAACTCCATGCAATACACAGCCATGAATAGCATAACCTTAGCTAATCTAGAAAACGACAATACAAGTAGTGGAAATAGCTTAATGGCAGTAAATCAACAATTAGCAATTAGTTTTGGTACCGGATTGGGTGCTGTTTTATTACGCTTAATTAGCAACACAACAGGTACTATTCACGCATTTCAGTTAACATTTGTTATACTTGGTATGATTACCGTTTTATCAAGCATTATTTTTGCACAATTAAAAAAAGAAGACGGGCAAAATCTAACCAATCATCAGCAAGAAATAAGGAGATAAATCTATGTTTCAGTACCAAATCATCCCAGTTACAGCTTTCCAAGAAAATTGTAGCATCATTTGGTGCGATCAAACCATGGAAGGTGCATTTATTGATCCCGGAGGTGAACCCGAACTGCTTATAAAAGCGGTTGAAAAGCTAGGCGTTAATATTAAGCAGATTTTATTAACCCATGGACATTTGGATCATGTCGGTGCTGCAACTATATTGGCTAAACATTATGATGTGAAGATTATTGGACCAAGCCAAGAAGATGAATTTCTATTAACAAGTTTACCACAACAAAGTACACAATTCGGTTTTCCTTATACTGATAGCTTTTTGCCTGATCGTTGGTTAAAAGAAGGTGAGCAGATTCAAGTTGGTAATATTAGCCTTGATGTACTTTTTTGCCCAGGTCACACTCCGGGACATATTGTTTTTATTAACCATTTGGATAAGCTGGCTTTTGTCGGCGATGTATTATTTAAAAGTAGTATAGGAAGAACTGATTTTCCACGAGGCAACCATGCGGATTTAATTTCATCAATCACTAACAAATTATTACCACTTGGGGATGATTTTATTTTTGTACCAGGGCACGGACCTATGTCAAGTTTTGGTCATGAACGAGTTAGTAATCCTTACTTAGTTTAAGTAACAAATTATTTTAATTATCACACTCATTATTTAGAGTGTGATAAAAATATCCTATATCTCACTCCAATGTAAACCAATTAAAAATAAAAAAGTTTACAATAACAATAATCGCGCTATTATAGTTCTACTATTTATATAAAAGGTAGAAAATAATGAAACTTCAACCGACTTCGTATTATCCAACATTTATCACGACACTGATAAATTTATCTTCTTGGCAACGTAAATTATTGGTCACTACCAGTGCAGCATTACTTTTAGGATTAGCCGCTAACATTAGTATTCCAACTTACCCTGTTCCATTTACATTACAATCATTGGCTGTATTGCTAATTGGTGCTTTTTTAGGTCGTAAACTAGGTGCATTGGCAATAATCCAATACCTTGTTTTAGGTGCGATTGGGTTACCGCTATTTGCCAATGGTAGTGGTGGAATTATGGCGTTAGCATCACCATCTTCAGGTTACTTATACGGCTATGTATTTAGTGCCTATTTAGCAGGATTTGCAGCAGAAAGAGGTTATGATCGTCACTTTATTTTAGGTTTAATTGCATTCGCTTGTGCGCATCAATTGTTATTTGTATTTGGCGTTGTCTATTTAATGGGCTATTTACACATCACGCTAATTGATGCTTTAAAAGTGGGTTATCTGCCATTTGTTGGTGTGGATGTGCTTAAATTTATTATTGCAACTTGTGTAATGTTTTCGCTATGGCGTTATCGTGCTAAAAAACAATAATATCCAATGTGGAGATATTATCTTCCAAAGCCTAAAAAAAAATAATGCTTTTAATGGCGCTGTAAGCCTTTCAGGTGCAGTGCCAAAGATAGATGAAATAACCAAAAGTATTAATCATGTTGGTTTATATATTGGAAATAATACCGTTATTGAAGCAACACAAAACTATGGCGTGATTGAACAATCGTTGACTAATTTTATTTGTGCAGCTAAGCACAATATCATTGGTAGAATCCATGATTTAGTTGTTATTCAAAATGCATTAAGACGGGTAAAGAAATGCTTGGGTTCACCTTACAATCACAGCTTTCATCCCTATGCAGATGGGTTTTATTGCAGTGAACTAATTACTTATGCCTTTAAAACTGAGCAAGGTAATGATTATTTCGCATTATATCCAATGAATTTTAAAGATTTAGCGACAAATGAGATTTTATCTTATTGGGTTGATTATTATCGCGATCTAAATCAGATTATTCCACAATATGAACTAGGATCGCACCCACAGCAATTACTTAGACAACGCCATTTATTCAAGACAATCCTAACACTTGAATGATAATAAAAGGAGGAAATTTTACACAAAAAAATATTTAAAATAATTTAACTATTGACATAACGCCATTAAATCTATAATATGCGCGCTACATTTCGGTTCCTCCATAGTTCAGTCGGTAGAACGGCGGACTGTTAATCCGTATGTCACAGGTTCAAGTCCTGTTGGAGGAGCCAACTTTACGTTTTATCATATTCCAAATATTTTATATTTGTTCATAACTAAATAACCCTTAACTAAACTTATTTAATTCATTTATCTTTTATCCTATTTTTAGGAAAGTAACTACGAAACAAGGTTTATTAACGCCCCTGCATAACTCACCTTTTGTGTTATAAAATAACTTAAATATCAGATTAAATAAAAGACTATTGCTCCTTATTGCAAACAAGCGCAGCAATAATCTGCTATTAACTCCCTCACCCTCACCAAAAAAGTAGGCAAAAGCCGCTCTATGATATAAACAAAAATCATAGGAGACAAATAGCATGGTCAAAATTTAGCATTAATTCAAAAAATATAAGTTATTTTGATATAAAATTTAGTCATTTTTAACAAAAATGTACCGATTTACTGAAACCTATTAGGTTATTTTAAGCCCCTTGCTTTGCACACACGAAACAACTGAAGCAACAAGCTGTGACTTGCCAACCATAACCAATTGATCCATCAATATTAAAATGATCTTTAGCTTCAAATTGAATCTGGTTAAAGTAATTCAAAATTTCAGTATTTAAATCTGGCAAAATTCCATTATACCAAACTCCACCATAATAATTATCATTACCACCTCCCCACAATAAGGCATGATCAATAGTTTTCGTTAATTTTGCTTTTTGTTCACTACGATGAACTTTTATTAATGGTGAATTAAATGTAGGGAAAAGCTGTTCTATCTTCACATTTTCCCCAACTAAAATTAGCATCGAAGCAAACTCACCTTCATTTTTAATAGGAATAGAAAATAGATGCGTATTTATAACTAAAAGCAACTCATCATCATGAGCACGATCATCTAACCATGTTTCTATAAATGTAGATGAATTAACTGGATTTTCAATTTCAAAACTAACTGGATAAGAAATCATTTTTCCTAACGTCATCATCCATAATGTTTTAATTTTGTCGTTTGGAATTTCAGCCTCAATAAATAATCGAACATGCAAATTTTTTTGATCTAAAACTGTTGAAAATTTAGTTTTGTATTCTTTTTCAAAATGAGTCAAAATTAATTTCAAGCGATCATCAAATCTATCAGATGTCATATCACCAAATGCAGATAAAGATGTATGGGGAATAACAATACCACTATTAGGGTGTAATTTACTTGTAATGATAAAATCATTATTAATTAAGGCATTGGCGTTTCCTGTATCGCCTTGTTCGGTTATAAGCGAAAAACCTAAAACATATAATCCTCGCTGTCCATAATTAATCAGTTTTTGTTTGCGCTCTTCTATACACAAATTCCACTGTTCAACATGAATTACACGGTTACCATATAAAAAAGCACCGTATAAAAATATAAACAACCAAGAAACAAAAGGAAAAGCAAAAAGACCTGAAATAAATAGTATATCTGATATGTCGTAAAAAAACTGAGTATAACTGTAATGATACAACCAAGTAAAATAAACACGATCAGCAAAATACCCCAAAATAAAAGATTCATTTTTTTAGCTTTAGGTAATGGGGCTGGCAGTGATGTTAAATCGATAGACATTAGCTTTTTCCTACCTCGGATAATGATGAGATTAAAGAACAACCACAACTGCTTTTATGACCATCTAAAGCGACTTGCTTACCTTGAATGGTAAAAGTTGAGTCACCTTCAATAATAGGATTAATACCATGCCCTTTTATTGAGCAGCTAACCAAATCGCCAACTAGAGCAACAGGTTTGCCTAAAACTGTCATTGTCGATGAAGCGGTAATTACTTTTCCTCCATGATCTGTCAAATCGCCTAACCGAATAACTCCGCGTAATTTACTCATTTTTCATTTTCCTTTATTTTTTATATTATTAATTTCCTACCTGTTGATATTGTGCATCAATTTGTTGATACGCTTCAAGCGAGCTCGCTTTGGATTTTTTGTCGATTTCTTCTGGCCAATTGACTTTGATGGGCCATGTAAACTCTTCTTCTGGCATCAATTCTCGATCCAAATTATTATCCGAAAACGCCATATAGCTATTTATCCACATCCATTCGTAATAGTTTAAACTGCTATAGGCTGCTAGTAGAAAGTGGTCAA
>NZ_FMBA01000066.1 GCF_900094935.1 Gilliamella intestini | reverse complement strand
CGCCCATTTGCCATTTACTACTGGCGGAGCAGATATATCCGGTGTTGGGTTATCGTCGCCCCACTCATGGTGCCAATCCCATCAGAAAAAAGCAGTTTATCTATAACAGTCAAAACGATACTTATACTTGCCCAAACGGGCAAACATTAATATATAAAACTACCAGCAGGGAAGGTTATCGTCATTATCATTCTGATGCAGCAACCTGCAAAGTCTGTCCGTTATTGTCACAGTGTACACTGAGTAAAAATACACAGAAAGTCATCACACGCCATATCTGGGAAGTAGATAAAGAGAAAGCCAACGAGATTCGTTTAAGCCAGTGGGTAAAAAAGTCTATGCTCGGCGAAAACAGACCATAGAGCGCAGCTTTGCTGACGCTAAACAACACCACGGACATCGCTATGCAAGATTTAGGGGGAAGAGCACAGGTTCAAATGCAGTGTTTATTGGCTGCAACGGCTCAAAATATCAAGAAAATAGCGATAAAGCTATTTTTGTTACGTTTTTTTAGGCTATTTTTTAATTTATTTAATAAAATCCAAATTAAAATCCTATTTATGGTTTAAATAAAAAAATAAACCCCGAATTATATCGAGGTTTGTCATCAATCTGAAAGCCCCGAAAGGGGCTTTGTTATTTTTGGCATATATTAAGCGACTTTTGCTAAGTTTAATGCAAATTTATATCCGTCATTGTATGCGGTAAAAGCATCTTTGTGTCTGACGCTGCCGGCTTGACTGTACGGGATGCTATCTAAAACTGAATCATCAATCGCTTTAGGTATTCCATTTACTGCATGAAAATAGCCTAACTCAAATGCACAGCCTGCGCATTTATGTCGGCTAAATGTGCCTTGATATTCAGGCAGTGACTCGAAGTGAGCATCGTAACGGTGTGCCTTATGGCATATAGGTGAATAACCCATTTTTAATACCTCTTTAAATGGTAAGCATTAAATAGGGCTTTACTTAAAAAGAAAACGAATATAGAATAGCTATCGAGATCTCGCAATAAAGCCCATAATGCTTTATTTTTTTGTATTAGCCCGATACGCCAATATCGGGCTTTCCCATATCTAGTAGTTTATTATGTTGCCAACCACTAAATATAGATCAAATTATACCCAATAAAATAAAAAGCTTCAATAAAAAGATCAGCTTAAAGCAGTCTATTATCAATAATAAGGCTATTTTTTATTTTTTGCTGAAATAGTATGGAAAATAAGAAACATTCTCAAAATGCGATTGATGAATGATTAGCGGTATGTAAAAAAGTACAGTTAATTTTTAGATAAGTATGAAAAAACCCGCACTGGGCGGGTTAATTAAAAATATAAATGTTATTTATTATCAGTGAGTAACTCTATATTTGCATACTGTGTTTTTTTTAAAAAAGAATTTATTTCAGGTATGATTTTTTCAGTCGAAATAGATTTAAATTTATCAAGATCTGGAATGAAAGTGCTTTTATCTTTCAATTTCCTCTTAAAGCTAAATTCAAGAGAAAAGTCTACTGTTAAAGTAAATAACAACAAATCCTCATCACTATTTTTCATTTTTCCATTAGTAATAACCGTCGCCAATGTTTTTACTAAAACCCTATCTAGCGCGGTACTTAAATAAATATTTTTAGGTGTTATATTAACTTGGTAGGTGAATACATGACTTTGTTCTTCCATGCCTACTAATCTAGTTCTTGAATACTCATTAAAATTAAAAGATTCAATTACAAAATTATAATTTTTTTTAAATAAATTTTTCATACTCTTCTCTATTAATGGATTTGTATTGTATCATTTTGTTGAGGTAATTCTCTATAATTATTGCTTAAATTATATTTAATCATGCTTTCCCTTGAAGCGTGATAACTCCCGAGAAGATAATCACGTTGAGAGATATTAACGTCATCAACGCCATAATCTTTCGCAAAATAATCATTGAACCATTTTGTTTTGTGAGTGTTTTCTTCATCTATCATGTTGACATCTTGAATTAAAATATCAGCTGGTATACATAACTCATTATGAAGTTTTTTAATCATATTTAAACTTAGATTTCTTTTGCCATTGAGGACTTCTGACACTTTAGATGATGAACCTAAATATTTTTTCATATCTTCATTAGTTAAACCTTTTTGATCCATAATAAATTTTATATAATCAATAGGAGAAGGAGCCTCAACGGGGTAGTTTAAATTTTCATATTTTTCAATTAGCATTGCTAATAATTCGAATTCATCGCTTTCCTCTGAAAGAGGTGTTAATTCTTTACCGAAAAGTTCAGTGAATCGATCCATTGCTTTTTGATATTCTGCTTCATTATGCAGTATAGTCCAAAAATAGCTAGCCATTATTTTAACCTCAATTTATCATATTCAGAATGAGTATATACCCCATCAATAAGAACCATGCCATTACAATATCTCACTTGAACAACAATTCTATAGTTATTATGTTTGACATTAAAAACACCTTTAGAATCACCTAACTGGTCATATGAATTATTAAAATTGTTTTTAATATCATGCGGATTATTCCAAGTTGACAATTCAACTTTTCTTACCCAAGAGTTCAGGTGTCTACTTGCTTCAGGATGCTTCTTATTAAATTTGATTATCTTTTCTTTCCCGAATATTTTCATAAATTTCCCAAATTGGGAATATATATAATATATCCCTTATAATTAAAATTATCAATAACTATCTAATTTACTTTATTCTATTTGAACGATTGAATCTTTTTTTCAATAACCGCCGAAGCGGTTGTTACGGATAATCTTTGCCGCCATTTGGCGGTTTACATCTCATTAATCTACCTAATGTCATTTTCCACCCTTTGAATACGCCATATTTTTCAATTGCTAATAAGGCATATTCTGAGCAAGACGGTTCGAATCTACATGCAGAGCGAATGCGATTGGGGGCTATCGCTCTATATAGATATATTAATTTAAAACTAAGCCACTTCACGTCTAAAGATAATCACATAATAAATAGAATATTCTTCTTTCTTTCCTAAAAGAGAAGCAAGACACCCTGGGGATGTTCTTACTCCAACGCTCTCAACGCTTACAAATTCCCAATTATCTTTGGCTTTGTTATTTATTATTTCACGCAAATAAGCTCCAGCTTCATTGCCTTTATCTTTTTTCCCTACATTAATATTTGGTGGAATTTGAACTGTTTCATAAATATAACGCACTGTTTTCTCCTTGAATTATTATTTAATATATATCTAATTATGATTATAGTTTTGTTAAACGAAAACCGCCGAAGCGGTTAGCCGTATTTTCTTAATAACATTGATTACATTTCAAATGAACAATGAAATACTCGCCCGATTATTTGTATATTTTTTGCATCATCGATTTCATCAGGAAACTCTTCAGAGTTGTAAGAAACAATTCTAATTTTTCCTGCTGGTAATAAATACAATCTTTTTAGCCGACACAATCCGTCTTGGCATATTGCATAAACATCGCCATCACGAATATCTTTCTGTAGCGTGTTTACAGCGACCGTTGCACCATTTGGAATGACTGGCTCCATGCTGTTTCCTTTAGCTGGAAAACAAATGACAAACTCTTTTTGTGCGTTTTTTCTTCTAAAAAAAGATTTGCTAAATCTGAGCTTATAGCCGTTGTGATCTTCCGTACTTGAACAACCATGCCCTGCGGCAAGTTCAATTGATTTGAAATATGGAACTTCAACTTCATCATTATTTAAAGGGGTTTTATCATCCCATTCGTCTACGTCTCTTGTTGATAATTCATCCATCGGCGTTCCGTCTCGTTGCTGTTTAAGCTGAGTACCTTCTCCTTTGGCTAACCATTCCACTGAAACACCTAAATAATCAGCGATCTTCAATAGATTTCTATTTGATTTTGTTTTACCGGTCATTAATTTCCATATTGTGGTTTGAGACATACCAATAGCTTCTCCAAGCTTTGCCTGAGAAATCTTTTTTTCTTTCATTATTGAGGTTAGTCGATCTGCTAATGTCATTTTTTAAGCTCCTTTTTTATTTAAATAAAATACAACCAAAGTTGTACAAAGTAAAACATCTTAAGTTGTTGACATGGATGAAAGTAAAAGATAATATTTACAACATAAGTTGTTAAAAAGAGGTGTGTGAAAAATAAAGCAATTGAGAAAATCATTTTTATTGCGGGGAGCCAGAAAGAATTAGCTGATGCGTGTGGGAAAACTCAGATATCAGTATGGAAATGGTTACATGGATTGTCTGATGTTAGCCCTGAACATGTTCATTTAATAGTGAATGCAACCAATGGAAAAGTTGCCGCTTGCGATATCAGACCTGATTTACCTGAGTTTTTCCCGAGGAAAACAGTTAACAATCATGATTGAGATGAATATGAAATTAAACAATCCAAAATCACAACAAGAGCGTGTTATCGCCGTTTGTAGTGACGGTAAATATCGAACATTAGACGATATCCAGCGTGAGATTAAGAAACGTTTTAACCAGTTTGATACAACACCAGCAATTAGCGCCAGACTTCGAGAAACAAAACGATTATTCAAATATGGCTATGTGAAAGACAAATATCACAAAATCAATGAGAAGACTAAAAAGGCTTGTTATTACTACACGTTAAAGAGGATTAATTAATGAGAATAACGTCTTTTATTAATAACTCAAAATGCATTGAATGGGATTTAACAATGCAACAAGGAGCGTTGTTTGATCTGCTTAATCAACTTCATACTTGGGCTGAGCCTGTAGCCATAGATGGTGAAATATATTATTGGGCATCAAAGCAAATGATCTGCAATGAAATACCGCTCGCTTATAACAAGGTTGATACTGTTTATCGTGCATTAAAAACATTACGAGAAAAAGGGTTAATTAATTATAAAAAGCATGGCGAAAAAGACTGTATTTCGTTAACAGCAAAAGGCAAAGAATGGAACTTGGAAATAAATCCGACCCTCGGAAATAAATCCGAGCAAACTCGGATAGAAATCCGAGAAACCTCGGAAATAAATCCGACATATAAGAATACTAATATAAATAATATTAAGATCAGTAATATTAAAAAAATAAATAAAAATAATTTGGATTTATCTGGTTTTGAACAACAACCAAGCAAGCAGGTTTGGAATGATTTTGTTGAACATCGAAAAAACAAAAAGGCAAAGCTCACACAAACGGCATTGAATTTATTAATTAAACAAATTAACGCCAGCTTGGCGCTTGGTTACACAACCGATGACGTATTGGCTGAATGTATGGCTAGGGGGTGGGTGAGCATCAAGGTTGAATGGTTGCAAAATACCGAAAGTTTTCAGCGTGGCAATCAAACAAACAGCAATAAATCATTGGCTAGCTCAATGCGTGATGATACGAGCTGGATACATGAAATGGATAACGTTCTATGAAAAATATCGCAGAATTAATCAACACTAGGACGATCAAGTCTCAACACGCTTATGAGAAATCATCAGGAGCAGATGAGGTGGCAAATGTTTTTAATTTATTTTGTGAGCAGTTGATTATTGTTTTTCCGGCATCATCCGCAATCTTGAAAGATGAAAATTCAAGGAAAATATTCAAGCAGCAATGGCTACAGGCGTTCAAGGAAAACGGAATAACTAAACTGGAATATCTACGAGCTGGGCTAAAAGTAGCTAGAGCACAAAATACCGACTTTTTACCGTCCACAGGTAAATTTATTGCGTGGTGCAAGCAAGGGATATCCGAACAAATAGGGCTACCAACACCAGAAGAGCTGATCAGAATGTTAATGGATTTTAGTGCTCAAAGGGGGATTGTTGAAGCCGAGGATTATCCGTTCCCTAATGACGCTTGTTATTGGCTAGTGACTGATTTGATGTATGAATCGAGATATCGCAATTTGTCTAAAAAGGATTTGTTAGAGCAAGCACGCATAGCGTTGTTTGATATGACAAAAAAAATTCTTGATGGGCACAAAATTCCGAAACCAGTTAAACGAATTGGTAGTGCATCAGTTGGTGTAACGTTGACGCGAGAAGAATCACTCAATCGAATACAAGAAATTAAGCGTAAGTTCATGATTGGTCAAAGTGATGCAAAAGCCACTTAACCAGCTCATTCGTACGTAATCACATACTCGGCAAAATAGCGTATGACTATGTGAGAACGATAAGAGAGCATGGTTCAGATATAGTAAAGGTTAAGCAGTAATTAGCAGAATAGGTTAATAAATATTTGGAAGAAGAAAGGGTAAGATTGAAGGAGTTAATACAGAAATGGAAAGAGTCAAAAAGGTAGTAAAAACAAAAGTAATTGAAAAAAATATGAATTTAAGTATGGAGTTATCAGAGATAATTTTTGATAGAGAACAATATTATCAGGAACTATTATGTGCGTTTTCGGTTATCAAAAAGAATGGTTTGGAAAGCGAGTTTTTAGGTGCAGTAAAAAGCCTCGTTCATAATCCCAAAATTAAAGAAAGCATTATCAAATGTATCACTAATAAAAAACACGTGCTAGGAAAAGAAATAGGTGACTATAACCAGGCGACAAAAAAATATATTAAAAAATACTATAACAAATTGAAACATGAAGTTGATAGCGAAAAAGTGATTGCTCTTCAAAGAGAAATTGCGGAGCTTAAGAACCAGTTGGATGCAATTACAACAGCTTCATTTGTCGATAATTTGAGTGTGTGAGGGTTTAGTGATGAGTGATGAAGTGATTGTAGCAATAGCTTCGTTTGTTTTTTTGGGGTTTGTAATTTGGAGAGTAACTAAGTAATGGCAAATAAGAAAATATTTAAACTAGTTAGCGAAACAGTAAAAAACAATTTAATTAATTTTATTCGCTCATTACCTACAGACAGTAAAAATCCATTAGTAGTTTGTATTCAAGAGATGACCAGAACTTTAGAGCAAAACGCCCGTATGTGGGCAACATTAACGGATATATCGAAACAAGTTAATTGGCACGGATTAACGCTAACTCCAGAGGAATGGAAGCACGTTTTTACTGCAACACTAAAAGGACAAAAAACGGTACCCAATTTAGATGGGACAGGCTTTATTGTTTTAGGCCAATCAACAAGAAGAATGAGTAAAAAAGAATTGAGTGATTTATTGGAGCTAGCATATGCATTTGGGGCCGAGAAAGGCGTTAATTGGAGCGAGCAGTCTAAGACAGATTTATTAATATTTGCTTGGTATAAAGACCAATTATCAAAGGTGGCATGATGAACAACGAACACAAAGAACACAAAGAACAACTGAAACTATACGATGATAAAGAGCAAGAATTAGAGAGAGCAATAGCAATAGTTAGAGAACAACGCAGAGAATACATTAATAAGCATAATTTAAACAAGGTTAACGATGAGCAGACTAACTAAAGAAGCAAGAGGGCGAGAGTGCACGGTTCGATTGCCGTGCTGCAATCATAATCCAGAAACCACGGTGCTAGCGCATTATCGATTAGCGGGAACGTGTGGCGTGGGCATGAAACCGAATGATTTGCAGGGCGCATGGGCGTGCTCAGCCTGTCATGACGAAATCGACCGCAGGACAAGAATATTTGAGAATGAATTCGTTAGATTAGCACACGCCGAGGGAGTTATTAGAACTCAGGGCATACTAATCAAAGAGGGGAAGATTAGATTATGATTCATCTGACCTTGCCATATCCTCCAACGGTTAATCATTATTGGGGAACGGCAGGAAAGCGAAGATATATTAAACCTGACGGTATTAAATTTAGAAATGCCGTTGTAGCTATCGTATTGCAGAATAAAGCTGATAAGAAGCTATCTGAACGGGTAATGGTTGATATCAAAGCTTATATGCCAGATAGAAGAAAACGAGACCTAGATAATATAAATAAAGCTATTTTCGATGCATTAATTCATAGTGGAGTCATTTTAGATGATGAGCAAATAGATGTATTACACAGTGAAAGAAAAGAAGTTATCAAGGGCGGCAGAATAGAATTATCTATAAGTAAATTGGGGGCGTAATGAGAGAAACTAAAGATATTTTAACAGCATGGAAAAACACCCGTATTTTAAAAAGAATGGGAACAGAATACCCATCAAAATCGGCAGGTATTGATGGTGCGCCAATGGATTTTGATTATCGTCAGTATTTAACAGAAGATGAAGCTGAAATTGTTGATAATGCGGTGTTAAGACTTAAATCCGATAATATTGAACACTGGGCTGTATTAACTTCTTTTTATCTTCGTGAAATTTCATGCAGTAAGCAAGCGAGAATATTGGGTAAAAGAACGGATGATATAACAAAAATCTTGTTTGCTGCTGAATGTTTCATTCGTGGTCATATTATTGAATTATTCCCAAAGGTGGCATAGTTGACAATGACATAATTAAGATATTTTTGTAATAGTCTTTACTTAATCTGACATTTAAGTTATTTTATAACACAAAAAGGAGAGTCAGAAATGAATCAAACCGCCAAAATCATTAAACCTAAATTAGGACTGCTAGAATTAGCTAAGCAACTCGGTAACGTTCAACAAGCTTGCAAAGTCATGGGATACAGTCGAGATAGTTATTATCGCTTTAAAAAACTGTATGAGCAAGGGGGTGAGCTTGCGCTTCAAGAAATCAGTCGTAAAAAGCCTATCGAAAAAAATCGGGTAGAGCCACATATAGAACAAGCCGTTGTCAATATGGCCTATGAA
>NZ_FMBA01000065.1 GCF_900094935.1 Gilliamella intestini | reverse complement strand
GGATTTGGATTGTACCATTGATTTCTTGCCTCTGGACCGGTTAGCTTAACACGTGCTACCACTTTTCCCCTATCTTCGTCAAACAACATCCACCTAGCATCAGCTACAACATTTGTCACTGTTGCAGTGATTCCCTCATGTGTGACCGGCTCCCAAGTCAATTCTTCTGGTTCTATTCCTGTTATCAGTAAATCAAAAGATAAATTATGCGCACCTGTAGTTGGAAAATTAAGGTTGTATGATTCAGAATTGGTTGATTGAACAAAAAAGCCCTTACCCACTCTCCATACGTCAGCTGAGGAAAGTTCCATGTCCCTATACCTGTCACCAGGATATAGATTCGGCCTTGCATAATCGATAACTGGCGACGGTATTATTATTATTGCATCACTACGCTTAACTTGATTATTGTTACCATTTGCTGCCTGCAATTGCCACGAATATGACAATAACGGCAGTGCCAGTAATGCAATTTTTGCCAATGATTTTAGTGATGATTTAAACCAGAATGTCGAAGGTATAAGTAAGAAAAGTGTAAAAACGTGCCTAATGGCGTTATTTGATAAGTTTAAGGCATAGGTTTGCCAGTGTCGGTGTTCGGTGTTCGGTGTTCGGTGTTCGGTGTTTAACATGGTACTGCATCATATTTCCCCTGTCAAGTAATTCTTTGTTTTATTTAAATTTTTATAATTATTCGCTTATTTAATAAGCTTGTTTCTCTATAGCGATTAAAGTATAACCATTTAAATAATAGTTGGCTAGTTTTTTGGCGGATTTTTTGTAAAGTAATGAAAGCAAACTTAAAGAAACATAAAGATAAAAATGATTCAGCCATAAAAATAGGTGAATTTTTTAATGAAAATATGCTGTCATATTTCAAACTTTTTGACCTTTGGTGGAATAATTAAAATCGGTGATAACATCTAAAACCCAAACACACCCAACAGCCCAGTTTGGCTTGCTAACCTTACTTCGTTATCAACACATTTTAATGCTGTGATAAGGCAGGCTTAAACATTGTGGTGCTATAAGCGTGATGGTACTATAGGCGTGTTTCTTGCTCTAAAATCGTTCAGGTAGACCATTGATTTTATTTAAGTTTTTTGGGTTTATGTTTTTAAGTAAAATCAACAGCTTATAGATTTGTGAAGCTACAATCCAGCTTTTTGCTAAAATTGCTCCTTTTTGTTTCATACTGAAACGGAAATTATAAATTGCGTAAAGCTAGATCATTACAGACAATTGTGGCTTGCGATAACCGTTACGCTTTAATTTTTGAAACACCAACAAACCTGCCGATTTGTAGACTTTAATTAATCAATTTTTTGATGTTGATATTATTTTAGTGAGGGTTTTAAAGATGAGCAAATCCCTAAAATTATTTGTCACCGGAGCGCCGTCAAAAAACCGTTTTTTATTGATGATTTTACTTTGGCTATTGCTAGTGATGAGCCGTTAGATGTTTCCTTACCCGTTTTTGATATAAATAAACCACTTCAGATTATTGAATTTATAAAAAGTTATTTATTTAATCAATAATATATCGTATCTTATTTGCTGAATTTTTACATTATTTTATCTAAATTAGCATGAAGCTTCTATTCAAAAAATTTTTAAACATAATTAAAAAAGCGATAATGGGATTTATGCTATTGTCCGTTTTGCTTGTTGTGTTAATGCGTTGGGTTAATCCTTTGGGTTCAATGCTGATGATAGAAAGAAAAATCGCTCATTGGAACATGACTCAACAACGCACATGGAAAGATTGGAATCAGATTTCTGATAACATTAAAATAGCCGTTATTGCTGCCGAAGATCAAACCTTTTCGAATCATTGGGGATTTGATTTTAAGGCGATGAATCGGGCTTTAAAACACAACCAAAATAATAAAAAAATTCGTGGTGCCAGTACAATTACTCAGCAAGTCGCCAAAAATATTTTTTTGTGGTCATCGCGTAGCTGGGTTCGTAAAGGATTTGAGTCTTGGTTTACGCTTTGGATCGAGCTTACTTGGTCTAAACAGCGTATATTGGAAATTTACTTAAATAGCGTTGAATGGGATGAGGGTGTTTTTGGTATTGAAGCGGCTTCTCGTCACTATTTTAAGGTTAGTGCTAACCAATTAACGCCAACTCAAGCAAGTTTGCTAGCGGCGATTTTGCCTAATCCAAGAAAATGGAGTCCTGTTAATCCCAATAGTCATATTCAAAAAAAAGCAGAATGGATTCGTACCCAAATGAATAATTTGGGCGGTAAGTATTATTTAGATAAACTTAAATAATAGTTAAATGATTGTTTTTATAAATTCAGGCACCACTTTACTTGCTGGTCCGTAAATTTTGGTTTGAAACAGACTTTCACCTAAGCTCGGCTCTAAGTTCAGTTCAATCGTTTTTGCACTTGTTTGGTTAGCAATTTGTACAAACCCAGCGGCAGGATAGACATTGCCTGATGTGCCAATGGATATAAAATAATCCGCTTGTGAAAGGGCATCATAAATTTGTTCCATTTGTAGGGGGATTTCACCAAACCAGACTATATGTGGGCGAATGAGTTTGTTTTGTTGATAATTCACATCGTCAAAACAATTAATTATCTGTCCTGTTTTTTCATTACGCACTTTTAATAATTCACCATGCATGTGAATAATATTTTTAGATCCAGCTTGTTCATGTAAGTTATCCACATTTTGTGTCACAATTAAGACGTTATCACTACCTAATTTCTGTTCTAACTGAGCTAGCGCAAAGTGGGCTGCGTTCGGTTTTACGTCTGGATTTTGTAATTTACGGCGTAACATATTATAAAAATCATGTACCGCTGTTGGGTTGCGCATATAGCCTTCGTAAGTTGCTACGTCATTAACATCATAACCTTCCCATAATCCATTTTGAGCTCGAAAGGTTGATAAACCCGATTCGGCCGAAATACCCGCGCCAGTTAGAATAACTATTTTTGGTATTGTCATAATTCATTACACCTTTACTATTTATCTAAGGTTATTGAAAACAAAATATTAGCCAATTATTGGCTGTATTCGGTAGTAAAAATATGCAAAGCAGGTTTGCTAAGTTTTTGATATTGGCTGTAGGCGCTTGCCACTTTTAACCGGATATCGGCCTTGGATTCACCATTTAACCAACTGTTAATCATTGCGTGCACACTATAAGCTTCGGGCGCCATACGGTGCAAAGTTAAAATAAGTGGGGTAATACCTAGTCGCGATAGTGGTGGCGTAAAATATTGTTGGCTTTTGCAAGCAAATACTGCCGCATAACGTGATTTTTGTTTTTCCTGTTGTTCTTTTGATAATGTATTCCAACGCCAACTATCGGGTAAATATTTTTTCCATGACCATTCCATTAGTGAATCATGACCAATATAGACAACCAGATCTGCACTTCCCCCCGCTATCACTGTTTTATTATCTAATTTAAACGCTTTTGCCTTTTTGCCTGCTGAATAATCAATAAAATCATCAACAGTATCGTTAATATATTTGCCATTATACGCCTGTGCAATTAGATAGACATCTTTGTCTTGGTGTTTGTAAATTATTTCTTCTAATATTTTTCCTGATCTTGGTCGATTAATTTGTACAACTTGCCACTCTTTTTGTTTAGCAAAATAGGTTTTAAAGCCATAAGCCGCCCCCCAATAAAGGTTGTTTTTAGGATCTTGACCGTTACCTATCGCCCTTGGAACAGGTGCTATCTTTTGATATTTGTTATCACAAAGCGCCACCAAAACATGAATCACTTTGGGATCGGCAAAGCAGGGAAAGGAGAGTATGAAATAAATAATCGATGCAAACCATAACTGTGTTTTTCTTTTCTTCATTTGAGATTGTTACCTTAACTGTCATATTTATAACTATATTATTTTTATATAGACTTTATAACATATATATTCAGTTATTTAGCAAAAAAACAGTTAAAATTGTTGATTATCAATATCAATAATCCTGTAGTGAATTTACTTATTAATGTTTATTGTTGATGAGTTAACGAGCTGCAGCTCGTAAAGCTGTATAAGCTGAGTTGCATTCTCTTTTAGTCGATTCTGGATGCTTTCGTAGTTGTTCTTTGAAGATCTCAATACTGGCTTCTAAATTTTTTTCAGAATCAGATGGAATTTTGGATTGTGCTTGTAATTCATTTATTAGAGTTAGATATTTATCACATTCGACTGAACCTGTAGATATGATTACGGTACTCTTTTTGTCGTTTTTATTACAAGCAAAAAGACAAAAAGAGACCAAAATAAATAATATACACGCTGTAAATTTTTTTAACATTTTAAATCCCCTTATAAAACTAACACACAAATTCGGCTGTTGAATTTATTTAAATGATAAAAAAGCCTTACTTTTTAAAGTAAGGTTTAGGAAGTTAATATTAATAAAAAATTATGCTTCGATAGCAACTCTTAACTTTTTCATTGCGTTTTTTTCAAGTTGGCGAATACGTTCAGCCGAAACGCTATATTTGTCAGCTAAAACCTGTAATGTTGATTTGCTTTCATCAGGATCCAACCAACGCGCTTTAATTATATCTTGGCTACGTTCGTCTAGTTGTGATAGTGCGTCATGTAGTTTATCTGTCGCATCATTTTCCCAATTGTCATTTTCAATTGATTTGGAAAAATCAGAGTTGCCATCTTCTAAGTATAGGGCCGGTGCAACAATTGAATTGTCATCGTCGTCGCTGTCAATATCAAACGACATATCTTGTGCAGACATGCGTGATTCCATTTCAAGTACGTCTTTACGGCTTACACCTAATTCATCAGCAACCATATCCACTTCAGCACTACTAAACCATCCTAAACGTTGTTTAGTCTTTCTTAGATTAAAAAATAACTTTCTTTGTGCTTTAGTTGTTGCAACTTTAACAATACGCCAGTTTTTTAATACATATTCGTGAATTTCAGCTTTTATCCAATGTACAGCAAATGAGACTAAACGAACACCCATTTCAGGGTTAAAACGTCGTACTGCTTTCATTAACCCAATGTTGCCTTCTTGAATTAAGTCTGCTTGTGGCAAACCATAACCTGAGTAACCGCGAGCAATATGTGCCACAAATCGTAAATGAGATAAAATTAACTGGCGAGCAGCATCAACATCATCATGATAATAAAGTTTTTCACCCAATGATTTTTCTTCTTCTGCTGTTAACATTGGATAGGTGTTAATAATGCGAAGGTATGATTCTATATTTCCTTGTGGGATTAAAGCACCTACTTGCATTTTTAAATCAGTACTCATTTAACTCCCCCTTAAATTAAGTCATTTTGTCACATCATTAATTAAATGTAACAATTAAAAACGTTAAACTAACGTTCATTTATTAATTAGACTAGTAAACTATAAATTAGTTCATACTTTTTATTTTAAATTAATAAGTATTCACTTAAGCTCTGTAACTATTAAATTTGATTTATATTTTAGTTAATTACGGAAAAATAACTAGGTAATTCGTGTTATTTTTAAATATTTTTTTGTCGCAATAAGTGATGAAAACCATCCTATAATCATAGTAATAAGTATAATTAATATACTTTCATCCCACAATAAGCCTTCAAGATGAATCATTGTTCCAAAAATATCAGAAACATTCAATATAATTGATTCTATTTGAAAAATAAATATTTCCGATAATAACAACGAAACAACTGAGCTAACTAAACCAATAAAAATACCACTATATAAAAAAGGGCGTAAAATAAATCCTTCCGTTGCACCAATTAATTGCATTACAACAATAGTTTGCTTTCTAGCAAAAATATTTAGACGAATACTATTACCAATTACAAGTGATACAGCAATAATCATAAATACCGAAATGATCCATACAACAGATTTAATCATGTTGGTTAACGCGGTTAATCGAGTAAACCAACTATCATCTAACTTTATATCATCTATACCATCAAGTTTAAGTAATTCCGTTTGTAATTGATGCAATATAACTGTTTTTTTTGCTTCTTCTTTAGGCATAACAATAGCTACGGCTGGTAGTGGGTTTTCGTCTAATAAATCCAATGCATTACTAAATCCAGACCATGTTTTAAATTCTTCTATTGTTCTTTCTCGAGAAAGATAATCAATTTGATCGACTTCAGGATAAGATTTAAGTTTAACAATCAATTCAGCTGTTTGTTCGTGGGTTAAATCTTTATTAATATAAATAGTTAAATTAGGCGTTGGATACCATTGTTTTGCTGTTTGATTAGCATTTTTCCAAAGAAGGTAACTAATAGTTGGCAAAGTAATTGAAATAGCAATAACAAAAATGGTTAATAAAGAGGCAAAAATATGTTGAGAAAAATCATTAAAAGTATTACGCCAAGCATAACCAATTTGTCTTTTCCAACGAGAAAAAAAACTATTATTGTCTTTTTTCTTTAATTTTGTCGGTTTATTATTAGCGTAATTCATTAACTTCTAACCTCTAAAAGCCCTTGATTTAAATGCAGTATTCGATGGTGTCTGCGGCGAATAAGCCCCATATTATGAGTCGCCATCAAAACCGTTACACCTGCTTGGTTAAATTCTTCAAAAAGCTTTAAGATATCTTTAGATAGCTTATCATCTAAATTACCCGTAGGTTCATCAGCAAGTAAAACACTAGGACGATTAACAATTGCTCGTGCTATACCAACTCGTTGCTGTTCTCCTCCTGATAACTGTATTGGATAAAATTTCATTTTATTTAATAATCCAACTTTATCCAATGATGCCGAAACGCGCCTGCGAATTTCTTCTGCTGATTTACCTAAAATGATTAATGGAATTGCAACATTATCATAAACAGTATGATCCATTAATAACTGATGATCTTGAAAAATCATCCCAATCGTGCGACGTAAAAAAGGCATTTCGTGCTTACTTAATCCTGAAACATCAATACCATTTAATAAAACTTTTCCATCATTAGCTTTTTCTAAACCACAAATCAACCGCATTAAAGTACTTTTACCAGCACCAGAATGCCCTGTTAAAAAGGCCATTTCTCCCGGTAATAAGGTAAAGTTTATATTTTGTAATGCCGATTTCCCGCCAGAATAAACTTTACTTACGCGTTCAAATTGAATCATGATTTATCTCTATTCATCTGCTTGATCAAACAAAGCATTAATAAAATCATCGGCAACAAAAGGTCTTAAATCATCAATTTTTTCACCTACTCCAATATAACGTATAGGAATACTAAACTGATCTGCAATACTAAAAATAATTCCGCCTTTTGCAGTACCATCTAGTTTCGTTAATGTCATGCCTGTAACACCAATAGCTTCATTAAAAAGCTTGGTTTGACTAATTGCATTTTGACCTGTGCCTGCATCAATTGTTAACATAATTTCATGCGGTGCCGTTTCGTCTTGCTTTTTAATGACTCGTACTATCTTCTTGAGCTCGTCCATTAAATGAGATTTGTTTTGTAAACGACCAGCAGTATCAGCAATTAATACGTCTATTTTCTTGGCTTTTGCTGCCTGTATTGCATCAAAGATGACAGATGCTGAATCAGCGTTAGTATGTTGTGCAATTACAGGAATGTTATTACGCTCCCCCCAGACTTGTAACTGCTCAACAGCCGCTGCACGAAAGGTATCACCAGCGGCAAGCATAACTGATTTGCCTTGTTGTTGAAATTGACGGGCTAATTTGCCAATTGTCGTTGTTTTGCCTACACCATTAACACCAACCATCAAAATAACAAAAGGTTTGTGGCTATTAATATCAAGAGGCTTATCGACACCACTTAAAATTGAGTTCATTTCTTGCTTTAAAAGCTCATGTAATGCATCAGCATCTTTCAGTTCTTTTCTTGAAGCTTGTTTTGTTAAACTATCTATAATTTTTTGTGTTGTATCAAAGCCTACATCAGCAACAAGCAATTGTTCTTCTAGCTCTTCAAATAGCGCTTGATCAATCTTTTTGCCTTTAAATAAACTAAGAAAACCAGATCCAATATTTTGTTTGGTCTTAAAAAGACCTTTTTTTAACCGAGAGAAAAATCCTTCTTTTTTTTGTTCAAACATAAATAATTTACCCTAAGATCATTTCTAATGATCATTCTATCTTATTTTAGAATAAAGCCCAATGCATTCAATAAAAGAGACTAATATTATTTTTTCAAATCTTTTGTTAAAAATAAATATCTTGAGTTGTGATATATCGCCAATCATTTAATGGCAACTGATGAGTAAATAAATTATATTTTCCAATTTGAACTCTCACCAATCTTAAACAAGGAAAACCAACTGTAGCACACATTCGTCTAACTTGTCGGTTTTTTCCTTCCGAGATTGTAATACTCACCCATGAAGTAGGTACGGTTTTGCGTTCTCTAATAGGAGGGATTCTTTCCCATAGTTCTTTTGGATCATCAAGAAAATTTACTATAGCTGGCGCTGTGTGAAATTCTTTTAATTGTACGCCTTTTCTTAGTTTATTTATAGCTTGTTGATTGATAATACCTTCAACTTGTACCCAATAAGTTTTAGGTAATTTAAATTTTGGTGAGCTGATTTTGGATTGCAATTTTCCATTATTTGTTAATAATAATAACCCTTCACTATCGGTATCCAAACGTCCTGCAGAATAAAAATTAGGTAATTGTATAAAATCTTTTAATGTCTGATATTTTTCATGCGGTGAAAATTGAGTTATGACATTAAATGGTTTATTGAAAGCTATTAAAGTATTCATTTACCAATCTATATTAATCAATTAAAACCCTGAAAGCAAAAAAGCCCAACATTGCTGCTGGGCTCGTGTATTTAAAAGTCTGGCGGCACCCTACTCTCACATGGGTAATACCCACACTACCATCGGCACTACGGCGTTTCACTTCTGAGTTCGGCATGGGGTCAGGTGGGACCACCGCGCTATTACCGCCAGACATAT
>NZ_FMBA01000051.1 GCF_900094935.1 Gilliamella intestini | reverse complement strand
ATTATCAAGCTATTTTATCATCCCGATTAGCCCTGTTAGCCATGAAAAAACAGTGTGCCATTTTTCAAAACCAAAGCGTGGTCAGTGTGGTCCAATTGATACTGAGCAGTCATGGTTTTACCGGCATTGATTACCGCTTGGAATTAAAAGACACCTACCCGTCCCGAGAGTTTATTACCCAATGGCAAGAAAGTGACCTTGAGTTCATACAACGCTTATTGGCGGATGTGGGGATTTGGTTTCGCTTTGAAACGTATGCTGAGCACAACTGTGATGTCATGGTGCTAAGTGATTATGAGCAAGGTTATGCTCAGGTTGCCGACATAGATAACAAACCACCGAGTGGCACCTTAGATGGTGGCACCGAAAGCGTTTGGGATATTCGCTTACACAGTGCCGTGGTGGTCTCTTCTATACCATTAATTATTATAAAAATTTTATTGAATAACCAGTTTTTTTATGGGATTATGCTCCGCTAACAAATGACACAAAGACGAAAACACTAAAGCGCAAAAAATTATGAGGATAATAAAGATATACAAAATTCAACTTTACCCAAGTTATATCCAATCTATCAAGAAATGGAAAAACTTGCTGATAAAAACCAGATTCTCCCATGTTGAGTATTTAATCATGGCACGTTAGAACCATGTATTGTGGAAATTGATGTCTTTAATCAAAATAATTTGGAGTATATTTAATGAGTTATTCTACCAAAGCAACAAAATCGATATTAAAAAAGTTAATAATTCTAGTTATTGTTTTTTGTGTAATTATCGGTATTGTGCACTATTATTGTTATAATTCAACAAATTTAGATGATAACCCTATTCAATCGGAAAATATCACTATGGACTATACTATTTATCCCTCGACTATTCCTGAAAATGAATTATTACGCATAGACGAAGCTAAAAAGCTATATCAATATGCATTTGACGATCAAGTATTCTATGGAGTAGTTGATCCTGATAGCTTAGTAAAACTTATTAAACATGCTTGGCAATGGGATAAAAATGCAATGCCTTATTATTATGATCTGCTTCATTGGAAAGATTTATATGATGAAAGAGGAAAAGAAGAAGGAATGATGTCATTTACCGAGTTTATGCGTAAATATCGCGATCAGTTAGTGGATAATGCCGGTAACCCACTAGTTGAGCCTAAAGTGTTTAGAAGTATTCAAATGAGAGGTTATTTATGGGATAAATTTGCTGATTTAAAATACCCTAAATTTGCCTTTAAAAAAGGTTGGGGAATAGGTTTTTGTTGGTATGATGAAAAAGGAATTGTGCGTCCATGTCCAGATGATAAATTAGAAGAAAGTATTAAATATCTGAACTATGCCCTTGAAGGGGGTTATCATTGCTACGAGGATTTGATTGCTAGAATGCTATTCCAACAAGGCGACCATTATAAAGATGAACATTATAAAAAGATTAATAAATTAACTGAATACCGAAAATCCTTAAAATCAGAAGATTTAAAACTGTCGATTGATTATGCGCAGTTAATGGCGGAGCATAGCTCGATTATTGGTATATTGCGGGTTACCGAAGCCTATTTATATGGATTAGGCCGTGAGCATGATATTGTTAAAGCCTATGCGTGGTCACTATTAAGTGATTATGCAAAACAAAAAATCGAGGAACAAGGTAACAATTTGGCTTGGCATGCTTATCAACTTCCCCCAGTTTGGGAATATAACAAGGAAATACAAACACGTTTAGAAAAAATTCTTAATCCAGCACAACAACAAGCTGCTCAAGACTACCTGATGGAGCTTCAAACCAAGATTATTGATTGGAATTATAATCGTTGGCGAGATCAAATTGATGACTTTCATCCTAAGCCTTAATTTATGTATTGTATATTAGATGCATATTTAAGCCGTGTAGGTAAAGCAAAGGACTCCCCTGAAGCGAAAAAGTTTGAAACACTAAGACGAGAAATAAGCCGTTTTCCTGCTGATTATCAACAATCACCCTCGGAAAAGTTGACTAAAGTACAGTTTGAATCTTATGCCAAAATGGAAGCATTAGAAAAACAAGTAACAGCTTGGGAAAAGACCAAAGAGAAGATAAAAAAGATGTTATGGTGGGATGATGTGGCTAAAGGCTTATCGAAGTTAAACCAACAAAACGACACGCCCCCAAAAAATGGCGAGGCAACCAGTACCCCAACCACCGCAGCAGACACCACCCCACCGGCCACCCTTAGCGCTGATGGCAAGGCGTGGTTTATTCATCCTATAGCATTATTTAATTTCAAACTAAAATCGTGTATAACAGTTGATATGTTAAAGCGGATTTTCACTTCTGTATCAAATAATCGGCTAGATTTATTACAATTCATAGTAAATGATATTAACGTTCATATGAACGAATATAGACTTGATACACCTCTTAGATTAAGTCATTTTTTTACTCAAATTAGACAAGAAGTTGGTTTATCACTAAAAACTGAAGAAAATTTTACTTATAGTGTTAGTGGATTAAAAACAACATATAAATATTTTAGAAATAATCCTGAAGATGCAATAAAACATGGTTATCCTGATGGTTCTCCGAAAAATTTAAGAATTGTATCGAAGGAGAGCCAAAAATTTGTTGCGAATAAAGCCATGGGAGATAGATTAGGAAATCTTGGTTCAAATACTGATGATGGTTGGAATTTTAGAGGAAGAGGATTAAAGCAGTTAACGGGTAGGGATAATTATGTAGATTTTGCAAATGGATATCAGGAAATTTGGGGCGGGGAGTACATTGATTTTGTTAATAATCCAGATTTATTACATACAAATTATAAATATATAGTTCATTCGGGTGTTTATTTTTGGCTTAAATATAAATTATACAATATTGCAGATCAAGGTTCTGATGAGTCAACAGTAAATCTGATAACTGAAAAAATTAATCAATATACTAAAAGTTATAAAGATAGGTATAATCATTTTAAGGAAATCTATGATACTAAAAAAATCTTTCAAAATATTTAAAACGTTTAATCTTATAATATTTATTGTACTAAGCAGCTTTCCTCTTTTTTGCCATGCAAAAAAAGAACCGTTGTCATTAAAAATATTACCAATTTTCTCTCCTTTTACCCAGCAATACGAAGAAGATGATGAAGATGATAGCGGAGAATACTCTCATGTCTATTTGATTAATTTTTATAATGCAATTAGTACTGTTCATCCTCCAGTATTAGTAAATTACGATGGATTGAAATCAATATTGTTATTTGTTCCTGCAGATCCCAAAGATCCTAATAAGGGAAACCATCACCTTGTTTATAATTTTAATTTAGGTAATTTTAAACTAAATGAAGTTGGAACTATTTTCACCCACGAGATATTATCAATTTTTAGTTATAATCCTAATGAAGAAAATGCCATGATTTTTGTTCTTCAAAAAAATAAATCGGGGGAGGAAACTTTATACTCGAATATTAGATTTTCAGTTATAAAAGAAGAAGGAGGATTATATATACAATCTTTTAAGACAGATAGAATAAGTATTGCTGGTTTAGATAACTGTATTGATGGCGGTATTGATTATTTGGGTAACACACAAATATGTAAGTATAAAGACGCTTCATCGATAAGAAAATTTTTTGATAACATAATGAAAAATAAAAATTTTTGATTCTATTTCGTTTTAATGAGGAATTACAATGAAGTTTAAAACAATGTTGTTTATATTATTAAGCTTAATTTTTATAGGACAAAATGCTTATGCTGATCCTGATGAGGATTTAGATACTATTCCAGAACAATTTCGATTCCCTAAATATAATAACATAGCTCATCCACCAATTGATGTCGAGTATAAAGGGCTCAAAGGTACGGTAATGTTCATTACTCAACCAATTGAGAATGAGAAAATTAATTTGGGAATTTATTTTCTAACTAATAATAATAAGGAATTATATAAGGCATTTGAAATTTATTCATATGAATATGATGAATTATTAAGTGTCTTTGAATATGAGTATACAGAGAATGAAACCAAATACAAATCTATTCTCATTCTAACAAAAGAAGTCTTAAAATCGAGCATACACTATCGTTATTTTGAATTACCAATATTAATTGATAATGATGGTGTGTTGAGAGTATTATATTTTATAGGAGATGATGCTCTTGTGGCAAAAATTGGATGTATAGATGATTTTGAAACAAAAGAACGCTGCGAATTTTCAACGAAAGAGGGATTGATAAAATATCTTAATAAAGAAAGAAAACAATAATGAAATTTAAACTAATATTATTTATCTTTTTGATTGTTTTTTTCAGAAATTCATATGCTGAGAAATTGACGTTTAATATTGATCACAAGGTAGTTAATAAGGCAGTTTTCGATACTGAAAATAATAGAAATATTATTAATCTTTACCATAATAATAATAATTTGATTACAAAGATCCCGAGTTTTGATGAAGACGGAGGAAATCGTTTTGAAAAAGTATTAACGCGTTATGATGAAAATAATTTAATAAGAATAATAACCACTTTTTCAGATAGAGGGTATTTTAAAATTTATTATGATATAGGATTAAATAAAGATACTAATTTATATATACTTAATAAAGTAAGCTTTGAAACACAGGAATGGTCATCAAACGAAAAATTCACAGCAAAATATTGTTATAGCCAATTCCAAATTGGTTTAGATGAATTGTCTAAAAACAACGAGTTATTCAACGAAATAAGACCTAGAGTTGATGGGTGGGAAAATGGTAAAGTAAAAGGTAGTTGTGTTAAATCTAATAATGAAATCAATTATGAAAATGCATATAACTTAGTCATAAAATCCTATTTATTCAATAAACCCAATGTAAATGAAAAAACAAAAATGTATTTAGTTAAAGGTGATGTAGTTAATTTATTAAAGATGAATAATGAATTTTATTATATTGAGTATATTACCCCGAAAAATAAAACCATAAAAAAATGGCTTCATTGTTCTGCAATTGATGCATGTGTTTATTGATAAAAACGATAGACAAAATAGGGGATTTTTAGCTGTAGGTGACGAAGCAAAATTCGAGGCATATTTAAGCTGTGTAGGTAAAGCAAAGGACTCGCCTGAAGCGAAAGGGTTTGAAACACTAAGACGAGAAATAAGCCGTTTCCTGCTGATCCATCGGAAAAGTTGACTAAAGTACAGTTTGAATCTTATGCCAAAATGGAAGCATTAGAAAAACAAGTAACAGCTTGGGAAAAGACCAAAGAGAAGATAAAAAAGATGTTGTGGTGGGATGATGTTGCTAAAGGCTTAGCCAAGCTAAACCAACAAAACGACACGCCCCCAAAAAATGGCGAGAAAACGGATACCACTACCTCAGCAGAAACCTCCCCACCGGCCACACTTAGCGCTGATGGTAAGGCGTGGTTTATTCATCCGGTGGCGATGATGGATTTATCTGTAAAAAAAACATCCAATTATTTTATTAGACCAAAATGAATATGAACTTATTTTTTTAAATCAAAGAAAAAATATGGATTTATTAACCGATGCTGATTATGAAGAAGTTGCAAACGAATTAGGATGTGAATCAAAAGCACTTAAAGCTGTAGGTATAAAAGAAACAAAGGATCAGAGTTTTTATATCCATTTAGGGGATCATGTTCCTAAAATATTATTTGAGAGACATTATTTTCACAAATTAACTAATGGTAAATATGATGATAATCCTGATATATCAAATAAATCTTCATTTACTAAATATGGTTCCTATGCGAAACAATATGAACGATTAATAAAAGCATATGCTTTATCACCTAGAGAAGCTCTAATGTCAGCTTCTTGGGGAAAATTTCAAGTTATGGGAGCGAATATGCATTCAGACAAATTAAGTATTGAAGATATTCTATATAAAATTAGTCATTCAGAAAAAAATCATTTAATTACATTAAAAGGTTATTTATTGAAGAATAAAAATGCATTGGATGCATTAAAGTCAAAAAAATGGGATTCATTTGCTTTGTATTATAATGGAAGTGGATATAAAAAGAATAATTATGATGTTCTTATAAAAGAAATCTATGAAAAGTTATAAACAAGGAAAATATTGGGATTATAAATGAAGAAAATAATTATATTCAGTGTACTATTAGCAAATTTTGCATTTGCTAATACAACAAAATGTGATGAAGACTCATTTGAGGAAGTAAATGTAACTACTTTTTCTGGGAGTCATATGAATTTAAAATATCAATATTGTTCATATTCTAAAACCGAACCAATAGATTATATAGGATATCAATTATTAACTATTAAAGTTGATAACCAATTATATACTTATAAAAATAATGTTAGTGATAATGGATATTCCAGTAGAGAAATGTTTTATTCTAAACTAGGAGTGTTTGGTATTGCTGAAGCCAATACAGGAAATTCTCCTTTAACGATAACATATTTGACTATTAAAGATAATAAATTATTTTTATTGGGGAAAATCACGTTTGAAAGACGTATGGGAAACATAATTGGTGAACCTTATATTGAAAATAGAAGTGATGAAGCTAATAAAATTATAGACAACATATTTTTATTAAATAAAAAAAATATGTTGAGAGAATATGCTTTAAATTATTATGAGGGCTTTCTGTTTATTTTAGCTGATAAATTTAAACAGAATGTTTCAAAATATGAAATAAATAAATTGTTAATTAAGCTATCAGAATATCCAGATTTGAGTAATTTTTATAGACAAAAAATCTTTTTTAAAGATCATTCTTTATGTACATATAATAAAAATCTAATTGAAATGGATGCCTTTGGTTGTCAAATAGGAAATAAGCAATTATCCATTTGTTATAATTATTTTGATAAAGGTGATCTAATATACAGATATGGTAATAAAAACAAAATAGAATTAGAGTTGCGGAAAGAAATTTCAGATCAGAAAGTTTTAATAAATTCATTAGTTTTTAAAAAAAATATTTGGAATTATGAAGTAAATACATCTCTTGATAATGCAGGAATTTTAATAAAAAAGAATGGCAAAAATATTACTTTTCTTAAATGTGAAAATGACAGTACAGAACCTTTAATTTTTGATCCTATATGGGATTAAAAACAAGATAATCCCTATTATCCCAATAAGGAAAAAGAGCCTAACAATATGGCACACCGTGCAGAAATGTTAGAAATTGCAAAGAAAGCTTTTGGAGTAAATTAATAATGAAATTTTTACTTTTTCTTCCTATCTTTTTTATATCAAAAATTTTTGCTAATCCTATTTTATTAATAAATGAGAAAATTGGATTGAAGGGGGTATTTGAAAATAAAAATTTAATATTAACATTAGATATTAGTGATAAAAATGATATAACTGGATTATATAAAATCGGGGAGCAAGATTCGATTAACATGTTAAACGGCAGTATCATTAATAAAAGCATTCAATTAGAATCAGAAAAAATTGAACGTAACAAATTTTCTTCAATACATTTAGATATAAGAAATAATCTTTTTAATGGAGATGGGACAATTAATGGGGAACAATACCCATTGATTTTAAAAAAAGAAAGTATCTCTTATAAAGATATTATATCAAGTATAAAGATAGAAGCTATTAATGACAATGATTACGAATTAGTGATTGTTGTAAATCAAAATGAACAAAGATTACGTTTTTTTTCTTTAGAAGATGAAATAAATATTATTTTTGAAGATTTAAATTTCGATTCTTATCCTGATATTAGAGTTTCTGAAAATTATGGCGATGTTAATATAAGTTACTCTTATTTCCTCTATGATCCCAAAACATCCATTTACCGTTATTCTAAACAATTGTCTAATAATATTATTAACCCAAAGGTGTTATATGAAAATAAAGTATTAATAGGTCAATCTCATGACGGATGCTGTTTTTATGAAAAATCAATTTTTTATCAAAATAATCTTTATAAATTTAGCTTTAATTACCTCAAAAATAAAGGGGAAATGATTCATTATAATGACAAAAACAAAGTAATAAAAAAAACTTCAATTAATAAAGTCAAGTTTGAAAATGTGTTGCCATTCCATGATTAAAAACGTATGATAATACAACAAACTATGTATTAGATACCAACTTACCAAATTGGTAACTAAAAAAAGAACAGCGCATTAAACTCTCGTTATGGTGGAAAAAAGTTGCCGAAGCCCAATCAAAGCAAACAGTAAACACCAACCAAACGGGTGCAAATACCACTACCCCTAAACTGTCCAATCTATCCGCAGATGGCAAGGCATGGTTTATTCATTCGGTAGCGATGATGGATTATTTTCAAGAAGGAAAAAATAGATATTATTGTTTTTTATATTTATTTAGATGGTCGAATACAAAAGTACATACCATCATTTATTAAAGATGAGAATCAAAATAAGTATCGCTATGTCATTGTCAATGGACAAGGTAACAAGCATAAGGTTTGTGATTTGGAATATATCAGAATTAAAGAGAAAGTTAGAAAAGCATTTAATCCTAATCAACCCAAAACTTTTTATAAGACTAAGAGTCCTAGTGATATTGCTTCAGATGTAAATGATGGAGATACTAAATATCGAATTATTTATGCCAATGGTGAAATTGCTGAATGGGGTAAACATGACAGATATTACAACGTGAAATCGAAAAATCCAAACTCATGGCGCGTTTTCGGTGTAAATAATAATGAAGTGGAATTGCTAAGAATGCCTGATTCATTAAATAAACAATATGGCAATTTAAATATTGAATATAATTTCCATAATTCAAAGCGCCGTTATGCCAATCCTGGTTTGTTTGCAGCCATGTTGGGGAGTATAGCTGTTTATAATAAAACTGTTACTACTACAGGTAGTGCATTTCAATGGGGTTCTTGTTTTCCAAGTGCATTACATATTAATGGTATGGCTATTGACTTTGAGTATAAATCAAAAAATAACCAAGGTGGTTATTATCCTCATTCGTCTAAACAATATCAAAACGACTTAGCATTTTTAAATGCGATGCGACTATTTTTTGATAAGAACCGTGTTGGAGAGCATTCTCATTTTAAAGGATTTAGACAATTATCCGGTGTTGTAGACGGTGGTTCTTTACATAACTCTCACTTTCATGCTGACTTTTCACTAACTAAAATTGAAGAAATTAAGGAGTAAATTATGAAGCATTCCTTTTATATCGGTATTGTTTTTTCTTTGGTTAGTGCATACTGCTATAGTCAACCATTTGATATAGAAGAAAAATATCGGGGAGATCCATATTTTAGTAAAGTCAATATGCAAAAATTAGAAAAGGATTGCACGTTACCTTTAGACTATGAGGATCTAGATGCTGCCAAGCAAGCTAAAATAAAAAAACGCTGTCAATTGTATAATTTTAGTTCTTATTTTCATAATGTGTATGATTTGATTGATAAAACAACGGTGATATATCAGAAAAATGATTTAATGTTAGCATTAAATAAAGAAACTTTTAGTTTTACGCAAGAGGATGCTATTTTTTCTGGTTTTAAATTGACATTATCTTTAAATAAAAATAATGAAACAAAAGATGCAATAATCCTTGCTAATGATTTTATGAATAGAACTAGTCTTCTTTCAGTTGGTTACCAATATTACTACATTGCACCCAGTGGCGATATTTATACGTTATCCTTAATAGAAATGGATGATGGAATCGGTCCTCAAAGATGGAGACATTATAAAATCGATGAGAAAAATCTAAAATTCCATTTAGTTCAGATGTATGATCGTCATTATCAAGTATCTTATCCTGATAATTTCACCATTTTACCAGATCCAGACCGAATCAAATATTATGAAAAGGGGCAGTTTGAAAGGTGTTTAAAAGATGAATCTGAAGATTTTTGCTATGTTGATGATGTTTATCTTTATTATCTCGAACAATTAAATCAGAAAACGGCACAACTTGCTGAACAAACCCATACAACAAAAAATTTATTTTTTCCATTTAAAAAGAAACGGGATAAATTGTGTTTAAGCAAAAATGTGCTGTTAAATGATAATAAATTAGTTCCTTATCTGAATGAAATAATTGTATGTGAGATAAAACAACTCAAGCAAGAAATAAAACGCGTTGAGAAAGAGCTAGCAAAAGAGTATTGATTTAAAAAAGCAAATAAACAGTTTGTAATATGCAGTTATATTAATTAAGAAAGGATTACGCAGAAGCTGAACAGCGGAGCAGATAGGACATTTACTGGTGAAATATGAAAGTGAATGGTACGCTGATGAAGCATTAAGTAAATGGAACGAAGTTGATGACTTATTTGAAGAAAAACAACAAAAAAAGAGATTATTGAAGCGGAATTAGATAAACTGGGCATCACCCAGCCTTATCAGCGTGATATTGTTATGAAAAAAGTTGCCGAAGCCCAATCAAAGCAAACAGCAAACACCAAACACCAAACACCAAACACCAACCAAACGGGTGCGAATACCACTACCCCTAAACTGTCTAATCTATCAACTGACGGCAAGGCGTGGTTTATTCATCCTATAGCATTATTTAATTTTGTTTCATTAGATTTGATAGATGTTGAAAGTTTCCTTACTAAATACGAAAGTGAACATAAAAATTTTAAAGCAAATGAGAAGGATGTCGTTTCAGACTTTAACCAAAAATCAAAAGATAGTCTTCGAGGGATCATTAAAAGAATAAACCTTTTTTATAAAGAACATGAAGAATTTAAGCCCAATATTTACTATGTATCTTATATGTTAGCAACAGCTCGTTGGGAAGCTACGTGGGGAAGAGATTTTTTCTGCGCACTGGAAGAACGTTCAGGCAGTTTAGGAAAAGCATATTTTAATAAATATGATCCTGTATTAGCAAGCAATGAATCCCTAAAAAAAAGAGCTAAGAATAATGGAAATACAGAAGAGGGGGATGGTTATAAATATCGTGGTCGAGGCTTAGTTCATTTAACGTGGAAAAATAATTATAAAAAAGCGAGTGACTATTTTGGTATTGATTTTGTTGATCAACCCGATAAAGCAGCTGAACTTGATTATGCCGTACCAATCATGATTTGGGGAATGATGAAAGGGATTTTTACTGGTGGTAAATTGCCAAGGTATATCTATAAAAGTCATATTGATTACAAAGCAGCAAGAGCAGTAATAAATAAAAATGATAGTGCTGATAATATAGCCTTTTTTGCGAGGCAATTTGAATCAATCCTTCGAGCGACGTCAAATTTAACTGAGGAATTTTAGAATGAGAAAAATAATATTATTGATATTAGTGATGATAATCAGTGCAGTTTGTTCAGCAGAAGAATCTTGCTTAACTAAAAAAAGCATCACAAATCAAAAATTTAATATTAACTCTAAGTCTTATAAGTTTATATCTTACTTTTGTGAAAATAAAAATAGTGATGAAGATGATTTTTTTTCGGAGTCAGGAATACTAGAAGTACATGCAAAAAATTTCAATAAATCATATAAAAATGTAATTGGAATATGGGGCATGCTGAATATTGGATTGAATTCATGGAATAATAAGTTTGCATTTAATTACATTATGCCAGCTGCCGAAACTACTGAAGCCAATATACCTATTATGATTAAAAATAATGAGTTAATGGTTCAATGTGTATATATCAACCAAAGATTAAAAAATTTTATGGAAGCCAAATATTCTTATTGTGGCGATAAAAAAATTATCGAAGATGGATTTGGTAAAGAAGGGTTTGAAAATTTATTTCCTGAGTTTTACTTATACAGTATCTACAATAATATATATTTTCCAGAAAGTAACGAATATTTATCTCATAAAAAATTTGATGCTTTTATTGGTAAAATAGATGATATTAGTTTTTATCGACGTTATTCATCACTTGATGATTATTCTTCAAATAAATTTACAGTTGTTATGGTGAATAAGGAAAAAGAATACCATTTTAAAGAATCAGAAATTTACCAGCGAATGGCGAGTAAAACCAGTTCAGAGGGTTTTATTGGTTTAGATATTATTGATGCAAAAGGGAATACTACTTTTTATGATAAACAGCGCTTATTAGAACTACTAAATAAATCTACTCTAAAACCCAATATCACGTCTTATATTCAACAAGAAAGAATTAATCTTTATAGTAACCCCAATGAAAATGAGCCAACAAGTATGTATTTAGTACAAAACGATTTTGTCAAAATTCTGGATGTCATTTGGGATAAAGACCAATATTCTAATGTCTGGTTTAAGGTAAGCTACAGCAGTAAAAAGCACGGAGAAATAATAAAATGGATTAGAGGGTATGCTTTTAATCCTTGGAAGTATGGTGAAGGGTGATGATTACAAATATTGAAATAAAGGTGCCTTTTTATTGTTACAACCAAATCCAATTTAGATGAATTTTCTAAAAACAACGAGTTATTCAACAAAATAAGACCTAGAGTTGATGGATGGTAAAATAAAAGGTAGTTGTGTTCAATTATGAAAATGCATATAACTTAGTCATGAAATCCTATTTATTCAATAAACCCAATGTAAATGAAAAAACAAAAATGTATTTAGCAGAAGCTCGAAAAAATGTTTCTAATAAGTTGCACTGGCCGGGAAAAGGAAGTGGTATTACTTTAGGTCCTGGATATGATATGAAAGAAAGAAGTTCAGAAAATATTTTGAATGATCTTTTAGATATAGGTATTTCATCCGATATAGCTCAAAAAGTTTCTAATGCTGTAGTTAAAAAAGAAGCAGAGATTAATTCTTTTATGATTGAAAATAAAGATGTTATCTCATTAACAGAGGAACAAGAAAAATTATTATTAGAAAAAATAATTCCCGACTATGAAAATAGAGTTAATAAAACTATAAAAATTAATTTGAATCAACATGAATATGATGCTTTAGTTTCTTTTGTCTACAATATTGGATCAATTAAGAGTGATAGTAATTTAGCAAAATATATCAATGAAGGTAAAAAGAAAGAAGCTATGGATGTTTTAGAGCAGTACAATAAATCTGGAGATAAAGTTTTAGATGGTTTAAAAAAAAGAAGAGAAAAAGAACGAGAAATATTTGAAAAAGGCATATATGCGACTAAAATTTATTAAGGAAGAAAATATGTTTCGTATTTTTTTTATACTAGTTATTCTACTTTTTTCATTCTCAATAAAAGCAAATTTAAATGATAATTGGGTTGTATCTAAAGTATATATTAGTGATACTGTGTACACAAAAAAAGTATCTTATGATGATCCAATTTATCTTAATAGAATATTTCAATGGAAAGAAAATGTTATTAAAACAAATATATATTCTGGTGATCAGATAGAAACTTGTTTAAGTTATAATATAAATAAATTTGTTGTCAATTTTGACGACATCCTGAATAGGAAAATGGCAAAAAATAATAATGAAATATTAACAACTAAATCTTTTGACATCAATATAAAACAATCAATAAACCAGATAGATATTTTTTGTCCTAATATCAATAGAACGTGGACACTTTTCGAAAAAAATGCTAACGAGTATTTAATAATAAATACATATGATTCAATTTTAGAAATAAAGAGAATAAAACATCAGAATATTGAACCGAGTTTTTCTTGTTCAATAGCCAGAAAATCATCTGAAAAACTGATCTGTCAAAATATTTATCTTTCAGGATTGGACAGAAGTATTCATGACATTTACTACAATATAAAAAAATATTATGACTACAATAATGATCAGAAAGATTTTGAAGAAATTTATAATAATCAAAGAAAATTTATTCAAAAAAGAGAGCTATGTAAGGATGAAAATTGTTTAATGGATATTATGTATCAACATGCTAGAGAATTACATGAATATATGCCATTAGTTACACCTTACTAGTTGAAAATTTAATCATGTCAATATTCAAGATGTTATTACTAATCCTGATTTACTTACAAGTTCTATTCAATATGCTATTGAATCAGCTTTTGTTTATTGGACTACTAAGATTGGAAAAATAAACAACCAAAATATTCTTTTGTCACAATTAGCAAAAACAGGGACAGTTCAACAAGTGACACAAATTATTAATGGTGGTCAAAATGGGGATGAGGATCGGAAAACACGTTTTAATAGGATTGCATCAATCATTGAAATAGAGCAGGAAAGGTAAATTATGAAAAAGTTTATTATATTACTTATTAGTCTAACATATTTTATTATTTTCCCTATACAAGCAAAAGAATCGCAAAATGGTATTGAACATGGTCCTTTTTACTTATCATGGTGTCATAACGGACAATTCTATTTTGAACGAACGACTGATTTAGATTACCCAATAAATTTTGTATTAGTATGTGGAAATAATAAAAGAATTATTGATCGTTACTATGTAGAAGGTGCAGATCTTATTTATTCCTCAAAAAATGAAAAACAAATTAATATGGAAGTTATATCTACTTTCTTTCATAAAATTAATGAAGAAAAATTCTTATTTGTTATGATTAAAAGGCATGGAACACATACAGGAGTCGGGATTAATGCTGATGATTACACTATTTATCCATATAAATACGATAGAAAACATATTATAGCATCTGCTAGAGATTTCGCTGATAATAATTTTTTTGGAGTTGAAGGGCAACTAGAATGGAAAGAAGTTCATTTCAAATATAAAACAGCAGATGAGGTAAAAAAATATCTCAATAAAACTTATAACAATAAATAAGAAGAATTTAACATTGTCTTATATAAATTTGGCTGGGTAAGTGTAACTGGAATGGCAACACATTTTCAAACAAAAAAATTAAGGGGTAAGTGTTTTTTAAATTCAACGGGAGGCAAGTAGCCTAACGAAGAATGTAATCGTTTATGATTATACCAATAAGCATAAGCTGTAGTAGCTCAAACTTAATCTGACAGACAC
>NZ_FMBA01000054.1:8514-14267 GCF_900094935.1 Gilliamella intestini | reverse complement strand
GACCTATTACACCCTGATTGTTCGCCCCTCGCTATGGTTACTAACCCAACGTCAACAAAGTCGTATCTTCCATTTTAAAAGCATTCCAGAAGTTCTCGATATTTTATTGCAAGAGCATCAAATTCGTTTTTGTTGTGATTGTCGCGATAAACATACTCAGCGTGAATTTATCACCCAGAAACGAGAAACGGACTATGCATTTTTTTGTCGCTTAGCGGCAGAAGAAGGGATTACTTTCTGGTTTGAAGTCAACAAAGGCGAAGCGCAGTGCTTGTATACTGATAGTTTTCTTTCATTGTTAGGCGGTGATACGCTAGAATATAATGACCATCCGCAAAGTAGCACAGAGGGTGACTTTGCTTATCAGATGAATTTGTCTGCCCGAATGACACCCCAAAAGGCGATGGGCAAAGACCGGACGTATTTACATCCTCGTTTTCCTTATCAACACGAGGTTAGGGGAGAGACCTTACAAGGGGTGAATACTTCTCTCTACACCATTTATGATAGTTTTGCCCGTTTTCCTGATTATGATTCGGCTGAACAGATGACTCGTTATCGACTAGACGTTTTACAAAGAGAAAGTGAATATGGTGAGGGCGAAAGTAACTGTTTTGCTTTACGCCCAGGTTATTATTTTCGGCTTTGCAGTCATCCTTTTGCCGCTCTTAACGAAAAATGGCAGGTTACTGGGGCGGTTCATCATGGCGTTTTACCCCAGTCAGGACAGGAAGATTTTAGTGACACAGCGGCGAGCTTAACCAATCACTTTCGTTTTATCTGGTATTACAAAAACTGGCGCCCAACGTTTATACCTAAACCAATTGCTGATGGTCCAGAAGTGGCCGAGGTGGTGGGACCAGCGGGTGAAGAAATCTTTACCAACAAGCAGGGACAGGTGAAAGTACACTTTCACTGGAACTTATATGACGAGGCGGACGAAAAGGCATCGTGTTGGGTGCGGGTTATGCAGGGCTGGAGTGGTCGAGGTTATGGATTTTATGCTATACCGCGTATTGGTCAAGAGGTGATAGTCAGTTATATAAATGGTGACATTGACAGGCCGATTATTACTGGCTGTACTTACAATGACATCATGGCCTTGCCGGTGCAATTACCCGAAAAGAAAACACAAACGGTATTTCGAACCCAAACTCACAAAGGTCAGGGGCACAATGAACTACGTTTTGACGATGCGACAGGCAATGAACTTTTACATCTACATGCACAAAAAGATATGGATATACATGTATTGAACGATCACACTGTCAATGTTGAGCATGATAGTAAACACCATATAAAAAATGATAGCCATTTAAAAATTGATAATGAATACAGAGTACATGCAAAAAATGACATATCACTCTCAACGACCTCAGACTTACATATTAATGCTGATCAAGGGATATTCGCTCAAGGAAAAAGTGAAATACACCTTCAATCCGGTATGAAAATCGTGATTGATGCAGGAGCAGAAATAACCTTACAGGCAGCAAACAACTTTATTAAAATTGATAGCACAGGTATTCACACTAGTTCTGTGTTTAATGTCGGTTCTGGCTCAGCAGGTAAAGGTACGGGTTGGCGAGGAAAATTGCCTAGTGGTTTATTTACAGAAATCACACAACTTTTACCCCTCTCTCGCAATCAACGATTAGTACTTCTGAGCAATACCCCGTTTTGTGAGGAGTGTGAAAAATGTAAACAAGAAGGAGGATGTGCGATTTAATCGCCTAAAATATGATGAATAATGATTGCAATCATCTTAGTGACTGGATAGCCCTTCATTCAACAACGCATAATCACTTATATGCCGTCTTATCTGGCTCAGCAACTAGCGATGCATTGACTTATTATGGTCAATTGGATGGAACTTGCTCACCTGAAGGCATATGGTTAAATACCCCTTATCAGCAATGGTACGATATGATGCCATATATAGTGGAATTATCGCCCAACAGTCCTTTTTTGACATGGATTAATGACACAACAACAAGTAATTGGGGATGGTTAGCTTTTTCTCCTTTCTCGCAACAAGAGTTAGTCGCTCAACTAAAATTATTAACAAAAGTAAAACTGCCTGATAACAAAGAGGTCTTTTTTCGTTATTGGGATGGGCATTTTTTAGCACAAATTCTAGCAGCTTCAACAAACACACAAAAACAAGCGCTATTACCTGGATTGTCGACACTTTGGACAAACAACCAAGTTATTCATTTTCCTGAGCCTATCACTATTAATAACGACATCATACAAACCCTAGCGCCAGAACAATTATCGTTATTAGCTGACGAAAAACAAAAAGAGTTACGCCAAGAGTTAAAAACGTATCTAAAACAGAAGTTCCCCAAAAAAATGCGAACATTAGGAGCAAAATACTCAGAACAATTTCTTAATTTAATGATGGATAAAATCGCTCAATACCAAATCCCCCGTAAAGATCAGGCAAAACAATTTTTAGATTTAGCGATTGTACTCGGCACTCATTTCGATACTGATCCCATGTTAAGCCGATGGGTAAAACCTCGTTTGCTTACTGTTGCAACCAACACTATCAGCTTGATCGAACTAAATGACGATTTATCAATACCTTTTAAAATAGCTATGGGTGAAAACTTATCGACTTACCTTACCCGATTACAGCAACTATTGCAAAAACCGACACATTCCTTATTCGAAATCGAAAATGAAGAACAGGTGATTCAATTTGTACAGGATCTGTATCCTGAGCGGAATCAACAGTTGGCATTCGATACTCTTGAAAGGTTTTATCAGCAACAAATTCCTTATTATCAATCTCAGTTATTTTTTGATTATTCAAGTCATGCCGTGCTATTGGCAATGCAATTCTTTTTAGGGCATAGAATATTTGAAGATCCACTTTACCCTTGGGCCAGCACATTAATGATTAAAAATGGACTATTACCCGAAAAGGAATGTGTTGAGCGCATGGTCACATATGCCAAAAAACGCGTAAGAAAAGAAATTATAATGGTTAACAATCATTTGAGGAAAAATAATGTGTGCAGCTGATGGGATATTTTATCCAGGATATGATCCTTCGCAAAATAAAAAAGATAATAAAAATAAAAAAGGCAATAAAAATGAAGATATAGATATTATCTTACCTAGTGTTGAGGTACAAATAGGAGCACATACAACTGAATGTAAAAAAACCTTAGTGGTTTTTATTGGGGGGGCAGCCGATTCTTTTTTTAAACCGTTATTAAACAAAGTATTTGGTAAGTATGAATTTAATTATGGTCGAGGGGAAAATCGATTGCAAGATGTTTGTTATTCAGAGCATGGAGGTGGTAAGGTTGTTGCATTGATGAAAAAGTGGTTTGATGCAAAACAAAAAATTGTACTGGTTGGGCATAGCTGGGGAGGGCATAGAGTGATTTGTTTGGCAGAAGAAAACCCCGACATTACAATAGAATTATTGGTCACCTTAGACCCAGTATCATGGTCAAAAAATGGTAAGCAAGCAAAACCGAAAAATGTAAAACGCTGGCTTAATGTGTATGTTGATTATAAAACAGCAAGCTGGTGGCGTTCTGATAATTTGATTGCACGGATTGGTGGACCATGGGAAGAATGCCAAAACGCTGACAAGAATATGATAATTAACAAGGATATAAATGGTAATAACATTGATTTTGGGCATGCTGATGCAGGCTTTATGTTTGAATTGACGAGGGTTATATATGAAGTTATTAAATTATAAATCTATTATTTTAGCAACCACATTATCACTAACGGGCTGTATTTATGGTGATTTAGATAAAAGGACAAGGATGGATTTTTATCATAACGTTGTTGAATATTGTGAATCGAACCATTATTCATTTTGTGAGGTTTATGCGCAATGTTATTTCGATATTTTTAATCAACTATACGTTAATCAAGGATTTATGGGGGCCACGTTGCGTTCAGTATTAGATTTTTCTCCAGTAAATTATAGCGCAATGAATGCTAAAGACACAATGGATGCTCTTTATTCTAAATTAAAAGAGAAAGAAAAAATAAATAGAGAAGACCTAAGTTTAGATATTAGTTATCTATTATATTCCCATAATCAATGTTCATCCATTATTGGCGCAAAGCAGTATGATATTTCGCACTATCATCACAAAATTGAAGAATCCATAGAAAGAAAAAAAGAAAATGAATAAGAAATAGCTGGTTAGCAAGCCAATAGAATTATTAGTCACCTTAGACCCAGTATCATGGTCAAAAAATGGTAAGCAAGCAAAACCGAAAAATGTAAAACGCTGGCTTAATGTGTATGTTGATTATAAAACAGCAAGCTGGTGGTGTTCTGATAATTTGATTGCACGGATTGGTGGACCATGGGAAGAATGCCAAAACGCTGACAAGAATATGATAATTAACAAGGATAGAAAAGGTAATAACATTGATTTTGGGCATGCTGATGCAGACTTGATGTTTGAATTGACGAGGGTTAAATATGAAGTTATTAAATTATAAATCTATTATTTTGGCAACCACATTATCACTAACGGGCTGTATTTATGGTGATTTAGATAAAAGGACAAGGATGGATATTTATCATAACGTTGTTGAATATTGTGAATCGAACCATTATTCATTTTGTGAGGTTTATGCGCAATGTTATCTCGATATTTTTAATCAACTATATGTTAATCAAGGGTTTATGGGAGCCACGTTGCGTTCAGTATTAGAATTTTCTCCAGTAAATTATAGCGCAATGAATGCTAAAGACACAATGGATGCTCTTTATTCTAAATTAAAAGAGAAAGAAAAAATAAATAGAAAAGACAGAAGTTTAGATATTAGTTATCTATTATATTCCCATAATCAATGTTCATCCATTATTGGCGCAAAGCAGTATGATATTTCGCACTATCATCACCAAATTGAAAAATCCATAGAAAAAAGAAAATGAATAAAAAATAGCTAGCTAACTATCAATTGAATAAAAAATATTCGCAACTTATAGTGTATTTTATTCAGATATACTTATGAAAAAATAAGAATTGTGAAGTTATTTTATTTAAACAAGTGAAGAAATAAAAGTTATAAAATAAATATATTTTATACATTTAAATATAAGCAAATGTTAATTAAAATGGAGGTCTGAAGTGAAATTATTAAGCTATAAAAGTATTATTTTTACAACAACCATAATATTACTTACTGGATGTGGTAATAATTATGCCTCTTCTTTAAGGAAGAAGGCAAAAATTGAAATTAATGATACAGTAACTAAATATTGTGAAGCTAATCATTATTCATTTTGTGAAATTTATGCACGCTGTTATAACAATGTTTTTAGCTACTTATATCTAGCTACAACAGATAAACTCAAGTTTATATCAGAGATAACAAACGATCCTCAATATTCGCCCAATAAAACCATGGATATTGTTTATTCCAAGTTAAAAGATAGCGAATCCAAATTAAAAAATAGCAAAGAAAAATCGGAAGAAGACTTAATTTCGCGTTATTATTATAATTCAATATTATATCCTCACAATAAATGTTCATCGATTATTGGTGCAAAACAGTATGATATTTCTCGCCACAATAACATTATTCAAAAATCATTGGATAGCATGCGAAGTTGGATGATGGTTGAAAAAAATTACAATAATTTATAGGAATTGTAAATACCCCAAACTTAGCACACAACTCACGTAGAAAATCATGTTGCTTGTTTTAGTGTTTTATACTCAATCGGTGTCATGTTATTTAATGCCTCATGCGGT
>NZ_FMBA01000054.1:0-7709 GCF_900094935.1 Gilliamella intestini | reverse complement strand
TTTTTTATGATTTCTTCCTGAAGCTGAGATTTTAAGCTCAGTTCGGCAAACATCTGTTTAAGCTTGCGGTTTTCAGCCTCCAACTCCTTTAAGCGTTTGATATCCGAAGTTTCCATTCCGCCGTATTTTTCCCGCCATTTATAAAAAGTGGAGTTGCCCATACCATATTTACGGCACAGCTCTTTAACCGAAATACCCGCTTCAGCTTCTTTTAAAATAGCTACGATTTGATGTTCAGTCATTTTTTTCATAATTAAATCCCCTTTTCTTTTACCATAGAGAATTTTCTACTTTTTTGCTGTACTATTTTAGGGGATAGTTACAACATATAGATTACATCAAACCCGGCAGGCCATATCAAAATGGCTTTATTGAACGATTTAACCGTTCGTACCGTACAGAGGTATTGGATTTATATCTCTTTGACAATCTGGAACAGGTAAGGAAGGTAAGCGAAGAATGGTTAACGATTTATAACACCAAAGACCGTATGAGGCATTAAATAACATGACACCGATTGAGTATAAAACAACAGGCAGCTTAATTTTCTACGTGAGTTGTGTACTAAGTTTGGGTATTTACAAAATAATTGCTATTTAATCAAACGTAAATAGCAATTAATGTTATGTAGAATAATGATTGGAGCTTAAATTTAAAATAGCTTAACCGCCATTAAAAACACTAGTAAAACGTGATAAAAATGATTTTTGTTCTTGTTTTGGCATGTTCTCAATATTGGCTTGAATTAACTGATCGACTTTTTGTGTTTCGTTAACTAAACCTAACTGGTTATAAGCATTGCGCATTAACAGCAATGCCTCTTTAGTTGAATCGGTATCAGGAAACATCGATAGCATGTCAGTGACACGGTTAATTACCGCTACATAGGCACCACGTTTAGTATAAAACTGAGCTATTTTTAACTGATAGCGCGCTAACCTGTTTTTCAAAAATACAAGGCGTTTTTGCGCATCGGCTGCATATTGACTGCTTGGAAAGCTTGATACTAAATAAGTAAAGTCTTTAAATGCAGCGGCTGCATAATCAGCATCGCGGTCTGAACGATCAACGTTAAACCAACCTTGGATCATGTTATCGTCTTGCGCCATGTTTGAGATACCACGCATATAAATAACCCAATCAATATTTTGATGTGTTGGATTCAACTTTAAAAAACGGTCAATTGATGCAATTGCTAATGGTAAATCGGCTGACTTATAATAGGCATAAATTAAATCAAGTTGCACTTGTTGTGAATAAGGACCAAATGGATAGTTCTTGTCCATAGCCTCTAATACAGTAATGCTAGATTTAATATTGCCATTTTCAAGATCTGATTTTGCTTTATTATAAAGCTCTATTTCCGGTACATTTTCAACATCGGGTTTGGAAGACGTACAGCCAATTAGCAAGCCACTTAAAACAATTGCTAACAAAGAGTGTAAACGTAATTTCATTCAGTTTTCAATCCAAATATAATTAAACATTAAAGGCGATGATTGGTATATAATACTCTAAAACATAACAGCTTAAAATAGATAAATTACACATGCATAAGTTAAAATTATCAACCGAAATTGAACAAGGCCAATTAGGAATGCGTTTAGATCAAGCTTTATCAGTGCTTTTTCCTGATTATTCACGCTCAAGAATAAAAGATTGGATTGTTAATAATAAAGTCATTGTTAATGATGTTATTGTCAACAAACCTAAAGAAAGAGTATTAGGTGGTGAAAAAATAACAATCAATGCTGAAATAGAAGAAGAAACTTATCACCAACCGGAAGATATAAAACTCGACATTGTTTATGAAGACGACGATATTCTTGTTATCAATAAACCGCGTGACCTTGTTGTACATCCTGGCGCAGGCAATCCTGATGGCACAGTATTAAATGCTTTATTACATTATTATCCCGACATCGCTCGTGTGCCGCGGGCAGGCATTGTTCATCGACTTGATAAAGACACCACAGGCCTAATGGTTGTTGCTAAAACCATTAACGCTCAGACACATTTAGTTGATGCGCTTCAACATCGTGAAATCACACGTGAATATGAAGCTGTTGCTATGGGCATTATCACTGCCGGAGGCACGGTTGATCAACCTATTACCCGTCATCCAACCAAACGCACTCATATGGCGGTATTTCCAACAGGAAAACCTGCTGTAACACATTACAGAGTGATGGAAAAGTACCGCCTACACACTCGCTTGCGCTTGCGCTTAGAAACAGGGCGAACTCACCAAATTCGTGTACATATGGCGCATATTGCTCACCCATTAATTGGCGATCCACTCTATGGCGGACGCCCAAGACCTCCTAAAGGTGCAAGCGAATCGTTTATTCAAACCTTACGCGATTTTGATCGCCAAGCATTGCATGCCACCATGTTACGTTTGTATCACCCTATTACAGGCGAACTTATGCAATGGAACGCACCAATACCGCAAGATATGCAAACGCTAATTCAAGCCTTGCAAGAAGATACCGAACAACACAAAGACGAACTAGATTGGTAACCAACATGATAAAATCGATTTACCCATATTGGACAGCTCCGAAGAACGTCCATGCCTTGACCACAACACGAATAGGCGGTGTTAGCATGGCACCATTTACAAGCTTAAATATGGGAAGTCGAATAGGCGATAATTTAATGCATGTAGCCCAAAATCGCCAACGTGTTATACAGGCAGAACAAATACCAAGTGAACCTTATTGGTTAACACAAACCCATAGCACCATAGTGTTAGACATATCACAAAATCCTTTAAAAACGGCAACAGGTAACATTCCTAACCAAACGGCAGAAGCCGACGGATCGTATACTAATCAACCCAAACAAGTGAGCGTTGTACTTACAGCCGATTGCCTGCCTGTCTTATTTTGTACAACCGAAGGTGACGAAGTTGCGGCAGCGCATGCAGGATGGCGAGGATTATGTAACGGAATATTGGAAGAAACCGTCAAAAAATTTGCCTCGTCACCGTCAAATATCATTGCATGGCTTGGGCCAGCAATCAGTGCCAAAAAGTTCGAAGTTGGTATTGAAGTTAAGGAACAATTTGAAAACATTGACCGCAACGCAAAAACTGCCTTTAAATTAATTAACCCTATAGAACAAAAATACCTAGCCGATCTTTACTTAATTGCGAAACAACGCTTACAAGCAATGGGGATAACTAAGATTTTTGGCGGTGATTTTTGTACTTATACCGAACAAGACACGTTTTTTTCATACCGTCGAGAAAATAAGACCGGTAGAATGGCATCAATGATTTGGTTCGAATAAAAATTAATTTTGTTAATCTTACCTATTAAGTATTAACGATATTTTTTGTTTTTTAAAGTATTGGATTTTTATTCTATATTGGCAAACTTATGGCTTTGCACACTCAAAAACCATTTATTATCCAGTCGATTTTGGTTGATTTTTCCTAACAACTTTATCGTTTCAAACATATTAAACACACCATCTTTTTCACAAGGCGATAGATAATAGTGTTTGGCTTGAATATGAGTTTCGATATATTGGCAAAAATCGATAAAATCGGGGTGATTTTCGGCAACAATGCGCACCTCGTTGGCGGTGGATTGAGCTATTTTTTTGTAGCGTGATTGGTAGCAAAATTTAGGGCTTAGCGCAATATAATCAATAAGCGGATCGACTTTACCAAGTCCGTTGCTTTCAATGGCGATAAAATAGCCCGCTTTTTTAAGTGGTAAAAGCAATTCAGGTAACGCTTTAACCATTGTTGGTTCGCCACCAGTAATAATAATATTTTTGCTTTTATATTTGCTCACTTTAGTCATTAAATCATTTAACGTGAATCGAGTAAATTTGCGAAAATTGGTGTCGCACCAAGTGCAATTTAAATTGCATCCAGCAAAACGGATAAAAACCGCAGGCATGCCTGTATTATAACCCTCGCCCTGTAAAGATTCGAAGATTTCAACAATACGAAAATCGACCATATTAACTCCGACGATATTCGCAATAAGAGGTGGGCGTTTCCCATAATTTGATCATCGAAACAGGCAAATATTGCGACAGATGATCGAAAATAAACTGGCTCATCCCCTCGGCCGTTGTTCGGCATGGAAAGGCAAAGATTTTGCGATCCATTTCTTGCAATAACGACGCAATACGGCACTCATTAGGGTTATTTTGATTGTAAAGGTAAGCATGATCGAGTCGATCGACAATATGCTGTTTAACGATTTGCTTTAAATCGGCATAATCCATGACCATATCTTGGCTTGAACCGCTATCAATAAGATCACCACTGACTTCGACTAATAAACGGTAAGTATGACCGTGCAAATTGTGACATTTCTTATTATGCCCATCTAACATATGACAAGCATCAAATTGAAATTCTTTGGCTATTTTGAACATGTTGTATTCCTAGTTTTTTTACGTGGGATGGGTTACGAACCACGGTTAGCGAACCTAACAAAATAAAAGGCGGCTACTATAATTGATAAACAGCAATTTGTCATCTTTGATATGCTATTGAGTGTGATATCGGTTGGTAACGGTTTGTATTACGGCTCTTTATTTTGGCTATTTTAAGCTTAAACTAGCTAGGATCGTGCTGTACAAAATTTGTAAAAATATTCTTAGCTAGCTCTTGAAAATTACGCTTCCACACTCATTTATTGATCAATGCAATGGTTTACATGAATTAAACATGCAAACCAAATCTATTGCTCAGGAGATAAACTATGAGGTTAGATAAACTTACTAACAAATTTCAACAAGCTTTAGCTGATGCGCAATCGCTAGCATTAGGTAAAGACAATCAATATATCGAGCCTGTACATGTCTTATCAGCCATGCTTAATCAAGAAGGCAGCAGCGTTGCGCCGTTATTGAATGCAGCAGGTGCTAATATGGCTGTTTTACAGCAAGAATTAACGCAAGCGATTGACCGACTTCCACAAGTTCAAGGTGTCGGGGGCGAAGTGTTGCCATCACAAGAATTTATTCGGGTCTTGAATTTGTGCGACAAATTATCGCAAAAAAATGGCGATAGCTATATCTCGTCAGAACTCTTTATACTCGCCGCTTTAGAAGACAAAGGTAGTTTAGGTGATATTCTTAAAAGATCAGGCGTTAATAAAGACAAATTTAGCCAAGCAGTCAATCAAGTAAGAGGGAGCGATAACGTGAACGATCCTAATGCAGAAGATCAACGTGGTGCACTTAAAAAATACACCATTGATTTAACTCAGCGTGCAGAGCAAGGTAAGTTAGATCCTGTTATTGGCCGTGATGAAGAAATTCGTCGAACTATTCAGGTATTACAACGTCGTACTAAAAATAACCCAGTATTGATTGGTGAACCGGGTGTGGGTAAAACCGCTATCGTTGAGGGGCTTGCGCAACGTATTGTTAACCGTGAAGTGCCTGAGGGATTGCGTAATAAACGCGTTTTATCATTAGATATGGGCGCATTAATTGCGGGCGCAAAATACCGCGGGGAATTTGAAGAACGTTTAAAAGCGGTGCTTAAAGACTTAGCCAAAGAAGAAGGGCGTATTATCCTATTTATTGACGAAATCCATACCATGGTTGGCGCAGGTAAAAGCGATGGTGCAATGGATGCCGGTAATATGTTAAAACCGGCATTGGCGCGTGGTGAATTACATTGCGTTGGGGCAACCACACTTGATGAATATCGTCAATATATTGAAAAAGATCCGGCGTTAGAGCGTCGTTTCCAAAAGGTTTATGTTGCCGAACCAACAGCTGAAGATACTATCGCTATTTTACGCGGATTAAAAGAACGTTATGAACTGCATCACCATGTGCAAATAACCGATCCGGCAATTGTGGCGGCAGCGACTTTATCGCATCGTTATATTTCTGATCGTATGTTACCTGACAAAGCGATTGATTTAATTGACGAAGCCGCATCAAGTATTCGTATGCAAATGGATTCAAAACCAGAATCTTTAGATCGCCTTGAAAGGCGCATAATTCAACTTAAACTTGAACAACAAGCGCTTAAAAAAGAATCTGATGATGCGAGTAAAAAACGACTTGAAATGTTAAATGATGAACTTTCTGAAAAAGAAAAGGAATATGCTTCACTTGAAGAAGAGTGGAAGTCAGAAAAGGCAGCTGTTTCGGGTACTCAAAACATCAAAGCAGAACTAGAAAAGGCACGTACTGAAATAGAGCAAGCTCGCCGAGCTGGCGACTTGAATAAAATGTCAGAATTACAATATGGCAAAATTCCAGAGCTTGAAAAGAAACTTGCTTCAGCAACGCAGTTAGAAGGCAAAACCATGAAGTTATTGCGTAACAAAGTGACCGATAACGAAATTGCAGAAGTATTATCTAAAGCGACAGGTATTCCAGTTTCTAGAATGCTTGAGAGTGAAAAAGATAAGCTATTGCACATGGAAGATGCTTTACATAAACGTGTTATTGGGCAACAAGAAGCCGTTATTGCTGTTGCTAATGCGATTCGACGTAGTCGTGCAGGACTATCAGATCCGAACAAACCGATTGGATCATTCCTATTTTTAGGGCCAACTGGTGTCGGTAAAACCGAACTATGCAAATCGCTTGCTAACTTTATGTTTGACAGCGAAGACGCTATGGTGCGTATCGATATGTCGGAATTTATGGAAAAACACTCCGTTGCTCGCCTAATCGGTGCGCCTCCAGGTTATGTTGGATATGAAGAAGGGGGGTATTTGACCGAAGCAGTTAGACGACGACCATACTCAGTAATTTTACTTGATGAAGTCGAAAAAGCACACCCAGATGTCTTTAATATCTTACTACAAGTATTAGATGACGGACGGTTAACCGACGGGCAAGGTCGCACGGTTGATTTTCGTAATACGGTCATCATCATGACATCAAACTTAGGTTCTGACCTAATTCAAGGTCAAGTTGAACTAAGTTATGATGAAATGAAAGCACTAGTTATGACGGTTGTAACCAAACACTTTAGACCAGAATTTATCAATCGTATTGACGAAACAGTGGTATTCCACCCATTAGGTCAAGAAAACATCAAAGCGATTGCCAAAATTCAATTAGCACACGTTGAAAAACGTTTAGATGAACGAGGTTACCAAATGGATATTTCAGATGCAGCTTTAGAACATCTTGCCAAAGTGGGCTTTGACCCAATTTATGGCGCAAGACCACTAAAACGAGCAATACAACAAGAGATCGAAAATCCATTAGCACAACAAATATTGTCAGGCAAATTAGTTCCAGGTAAAACCATTGAGCTAGATTTAGTTGGCGACAATATCGAAGCAAAACAGCAATAACACGCCAAACAAAAAACAAACCGACCTAAATGGTCGGTTTCAGATTGATGAAAAAGATCTCACTTTTTGGTGAGTTCTTTGATCTAATAGAGAGGAGTCCATTATAAAAGGAATTCTTCTATGCTAAAAAAACAACTCCAGCGACACCAGAAAAATAGAGAAAATCTCGCTAGATGCGCTTGTTCCTCAAAATTATCTTGTTCGTAAAATAGCTAAAGTCATTGATTTTGAATTTAATTTATAATAGTCTTCACTTAATCTGACATTTGAGTTATTTTATAACACAAAAAGGAGAGTCATAAATGAATTAAACTGCCAAAATTATTAAACCTAAATTAGGACTACTAGAATTAGCTAAGCAACTTGGTAACGTTCAACAAGCTTGCAAAGTCATGGGATACA
>NZ_FMBA01000063.1 GCF_900094935.1 Gilliamella intestini | reverse complement strand
TACAACGCGCTTTTTCGGCTTATGCTTATTGGTATAATCATAAACGATTACATTCTTCGTTAGGCTACTTGCCTCCCGTTGAATTTAAAAAACACTTACCCCTTAATTTTTTTGTTTGAAAATGTGTTGCCATTCCATTTTTTACAAAATATAACCTAAAAAGTGAACGATTATGTAAATTTCCTAGAGATAGATTGTTTTCACAGAATTATGCTGTTTATTTTAGTGTTTTATTTGAAGTTATGTTACTTGATGCTTTATGGACTTTTTAAAGTGGGTAAATAAAATTTTAGTTATGTTTGGTGTCGATATTATCTATCTTGTTAGACTAAAACAGTTGTTTTAGGGGATAGCTAAATTAATTACAATTATGATATCAGTGGTTTATCTTTTATTGGTGATACTTGATAGGGTGATAAAAATAAAACATATAAGAATCAATATAATGCCAAGCCATCGAACTAAAGATATTTGTTCGCCAATAATTAGCATCGCTAATATGGCTGCAATAACAGGCTCTAATAAGCTGATTGTTATAGCCGAGCTAGCCGATATTTTAGATAAACCATAGCCATAACATAAATACCCCATAAACATGGGGATTAATGCCATATAAATACAAACAACAATATTGGTTAGTGAGTCAAATAATGCAGCTCCTGTAAGCAGCATAACCGGTATGAGTAGGATGCCACCGCATCCAAACGTTGCCCCCATGGCCGATTTTGTTGATATGCCTTTTAACATTAATTGACGAGCTGACCATGAATATAAGGCATAGGTAAATCCAGCAATTAATCCTAATAAAATACCTATAGTGGTGTGTTCATATTGCGTTGCGGTGGAATTATCTTTTGAAAAGGCAAGTAAAATTATCCCCAAAATACCAAAGGCTGCTCCTATTATCCATTGTTTAGTTAGGCAAAAATCACGACTAATATATTCAATGAGCGCCGAAAGGATCGGGGCAGATCAATAGAAACCACCGTTCCAATGGCTACACCTGATAAGCGCATTGAGCTATAAAAAGCTAAAGGATAAAGCATAACAGCAATAGCACCAACAATAAGTAAGTGACCATGCTTGATTAATAAATGGCGCTCTTTGATTATTTTAGATATCGCCAATGAGCATTGTAAAATGCCACCAACACCCATTGCTAACGAGCCAATAAGTAAAGGTGAAAGCGAGGGCGCAAATGTAGCAGCTGTGCCCGTTGTTCCCCATAAAATTGATGCCAATGTAACGGTTAAAATACCCAAAGATTTATTTATGAATCAAATCATTACTCAATGTTTTGTACTTGCTCTCTGATTTGTTCAATGAGTACTTTGAGTTCAATCGCACTGGCTGTCACATCAGCATTAATTGATTTAGACGCAATAGTGTTAGATTCTCGATTAAATTCTTGCATCATAAAATCAAGTCTGCGCCCGATAGCTTCGTTTTTCTTTAAAATAGAATAGGTTTCTTTAACATGTGTCATTAAGCGATCAAGTTCTTCAGCAACATCAATACGTTGTGCAAGCATAACAATTTCTTGTTCAAAACGAGAATTATCAAGTTCAATATTGGCTTCTTCTAATTTACTTTTTAGCCTCTCTTTTTGCCATTCAAGAATTTCTGGCATCCATTGACGGATTTTGTCAACTTCTGCTGTAATTGCTTCTAATCGTTTGATAATAAGATCACAAAGTGCTTTACCTTCGCGTTCACGCACCGTAATAAATTCATCAATTGCAGTATCAAGTAGCGCTAAAATTTCTTGCGAAATGGTATCTAAATTTTGCTCTTTTGCCGACATTACACCCGGCCAGCGCAATACATCAATAGGGTTAATTTGCGCTGAGTCATGCTCGGTTTGCACCCAACTTGCCGCATTAAGTATTTGTTTAGCTAGTTCTTTATTTAATGAAAGCTCTTGATGTTGTGCTGATGGATCTAATTCAAAGCGTAAATTACATTCGATCTTTCCACGAGTTAGGCGGTTTCGTAATCTTTCACGAATGATAGGTTCAAGTGAACGAAATTGCTCAGGCAAACGAATATATGTTTCTAAGTAGCGTTGGTTAACTGAGCGTAATTCCCAAGAAGCAGTCCCCCATGGTTGGTTTAGCTCTTTTCTTGCATAAGCAGTCATACTTGAAATCATAATAACATCCTAAAATTGTAAAAAACTTGCTGGGCATTGTATCATAAATTCTGTATAATGCGCTCTTAGCTTAGGCTAAACATCGACTTATCTTGTTGATGTCCTCCTAAATGATTAACTCAAAACTAATTTTAAACAGAAACTGTTGGAGAAATGCATGCGCCCTTCTGGTCGATCTGCGGAACAAGTCCGCCCAATAAAAATAACCCGTCATTATACTAAGCATGCAGAAGGTTCTGTATTAGTTGAATTTGGTGAAACCAAAGTGCTTTGTAATGCTACTGTTGACGAAGGTGTTCCTCGTTTTTTAAAAGGGCAAGGCCAAGGGTGGGTAACTGCTGAATACGGCATGTTACCTCGTGCAACCAATTCAAGAACACAACGTGAAGCTGCTAAAGGTAAACAAACAGGCCGAACAATGGAAATTCAACGCCTAATTGCTCGCTCATTACGAGCAATGATTGACTTAAAGCTGTTAGGCGAACATACCATTACACTTGATTGCGATGTTATTCAAGCCGATGGTGGTACTCGAACGGCCTCAATTACTGGTGCTTGTGTTGCTTTAAATGATGCTATTAACCAAATGTTAGCCAATGGAAAAATCAAACAAAACCCAATTAAATCACTAGTTGCGGCTGTTTCTGTTGGTATTGTTGAAGGTGAAGCGCTTTGTGATCTGGAATATATAGAAGATTCAAATGCCGAAACCGATATGAATGTTATCATGACCGATGATGGGCGAATCATTGAAATACAAGGCACAGCAGAAGGTGAGCCATTTAGTCATGAAGAGTTATTAAAATTGTTAGCATTAGCAAAAAATGGAATAGCAACCATTATTGATGCTCAAAAACAGGCCTTAAAAGATTAATTGGAGAAAATCAATGAAATCATACAAAAGTGAATTTATTGAATTTGCATTAAATAGGCAAGCCTTAAAATTTGGCGAATTCACGTTAAAATCAGGTAGAAAAAGCCCTTACTTCTTTAATGCTGGTTTATTTAATACCGGAAAAGATCTTGCATTGTTAGGCCGTTTTTATGCTGCCGCATTAATGGATGCTCATTTAGAGTATGATGTGATTTTTGGTCCTGCTTATAAAGGTATTCCAATCGTTTCATCAACCGTGGTCGCCCTTTCTGAACACCATAATGTTGATGTGCCTTATTGCTTTAATCGCAAAGAAGCCAAAGATCATGGGGAAGGTGGTAACTTAGTTGGTAGCTCTATTTATGAACAGCGCGTCATGTTAGTTGATGATGTAATTACCGCTGGTACCGCAATTCGTGAATCTATGCGGATCTTAGAAGACAATAAATCTAAACTTGCAGGCGTATTAATCTGCCTTGATCGTCAAGAAAAAGGTCGTGGTGAACTTTCAGCCATTCAAGAAATTAAACAAACTTATCATTGTGATGTTATTTCAATTATTACATTAGATGATTTGATCCAATACCTTTACAAAGATCCTGCTCGCAAAGATCAAGTGGGGCTTGTTGAAGCATATCGTAATGAGTATGGAATAAAATAAGCCATCTACTTTTTTGCTTGTATACTTCAACTCAAAAAAGCATCGAAAGGTGCTTTTTTATTTTAAGATATAACTTGTTTTGATGTTTTATATTCAGGCTTTATCTTTGTCAAAAAGTTTTAGAAAAGTATAACATTTCAGTAAAAAATTTTATTTAAGTTGATAAAAATTAACTTATCTATATGAAAAAGCCCAGTTGTTTACACTTCATACTTAAAATAATTCTAAAGTAGTGATCAAAACAAAAATAATTGCAAATGATAAAAGTATTGGTAACGTCTCATTATTGTTTGATTATCATATCGTCACGGTGAACAGCAACGTGACCATATTCATAGCCAATAATTTGACTAATTTCTTGAGAATGATGTCCAGCAATTTGCCTTAAAGCATCACTGTTATAGCGACTGACACCGCGCGCAATGCGTTTGCCAAATTTATCGCAAATATCAATCACTTCACCACGAGAAAAATCTTTTTCTACGTTGATAATCCCTTTAGGCAATAGTGAACTACCATTATTTAATATAGCATTAACCGCACCATCATCTAAGCGCACTATGCCAGCTTTGGGTGCACCAAAAAGCCAGTATTTTCGATGTTCTAGTGGAGTTTTTTGTGGTATAAATCGTGTACCGACAGATTGATTATTGACAATATCAATAATAACGTTGGCTTTGTTTCCTGCTGCAATTATAACTTCAATACCAGCACTACCAGCAACCTCGGCTGCTTGTAGTTTTGTGCTCATGCCACCCGTGCCAAGTCCTGAAACACTATCACCAGCGATGCTTCGTAAATTATCATCAATATGATCAATTTCATGAATTAATTTGGCACTTTTATCAGATCTTGGATCGGCTGTATAAAGACCTTCAATATCGGTTAATAAAATCAGTTTATCAGCTTCGGCTAAAATGGCAGCTAGTGCTGATAAGTTATCATTATCGCCAACTTTAATTTCTGCGGTTGCAACAGCATCATTTTCATTGATGACAGGAACGATATGATTATCTAACATCGCTTTTAATGCATCTTGTGCATTTAAAAAGCGTTCACGATCTTCTAGGTCAGCACGAGTAAGTAACATTTGACCGATATAAATCTTATAGATGGAAAATAGCTGTTCCCAAAGTTGTATTAATTTGCTTTGTCCAACAGAGGCAAGTAATTGTTTGGATGCAACAGTATTAGGTAGAGCAGGGAAGTTTAAGTATTCGCGACCAGCTGCAATTGCGCCAGAAGTGACAATAATAATTTTATGTCCATCTTGATGTAAACATGCACATTGTCTTATCAGCTCAACTATTTGTGCTCGATCAAGTTGTTTTGTTCCACCTGTTAGTACACTGGTACCTAATTTAACAACTACAGTTTGTTGTTTTTTAATAGTCATAGCATATTCTTATTTTTTCACGTTATATAACAGACTTCATCCACTTTACTGATTGTGTTAACGCCTGATACAAACTTTTTTGTAATTGTGTTTTAGGTACAGTTATTACTTTATTTTGTTTGATTGAATGAATTAATTTAGCCTCACAAAGATCACTTAACTTATCATCCTCAAAGATGATATTCATAACAGGCACATGACAAGCATGAGTTAAAAGACCTTGATTTTTGAGTGAAAAATAATTTAATTCTGCTGCCAATTGTTGGTTGGATATTGAAGGTAATCCCAAACGGCTAGCTAACATATCTTTATAACTATTCGGTAGATTTTTTTGCAGATCTTTATCAACAAAAATTTGATGAATAAACGGAGTAAAGTTAAATACGCCTTTTATTTTATTTGGCATCAAATAAGCTAGACGTGTGGCAATATGCGAACCAAACCTAAATCCAGCAACAATAACCCGATGATCATCTATCCATGGAACAGAAGACAACTGCTCTAATATAGCTTGATGAATTTGGCTACTATTTTGTGATAAAGCAAAGTTACGGCTATAACCAACAGTTGGTAGATCAACAGTTAGCATGGCAAATCCATGCGGCGCTAAAAATTCACTAAAATAACGATAATAATCGATCTGCAAATTGCCTAACGCATTACAAATCAACACAACAGGGCAAGCCCCTTCGCATTTTGGTAAATGTAAAATTGTTTTGACACTACGATTATCGACTTTAAATTCCAGTTCTTTTATCAAAAATGGCGAAAATTGAAGAGCTTTTGTATAATATTGATAAGCACATGTTTGGGCATACATTGCTAATTCGTCATTTTTAAAATGAGGATAACTAGCAATACTTGCATATATGCTGGCTATAAGATAATAATTGTGTACATTATTTTTATCTTCATCTATAAGACTTGCTTTATCAATTGATTCAGCTTTAGATTGCCATACCGCAGCTTGATTTAAAAATTCATAGACCCAATTGCCAGATTGATAACCAACAACAGTGTCTAGCCAGTTATCATTTGTGTGGCGTCGAGTTGAAGCGGCAATTTTTGATAGAATCGCTTCAGCTTCTAATTTGGGTAATCCACGCCAATGCCACAAAATGGGATTAATAATTCGATACCATCTGGAGTCAACTTCCCCATCTAAGGCGCTAATGCTACTACCATTACTATTATCAATGCGATTGATAAGTGTTGAAGTTTCAGGATAATCAAATTGTGGTTTAAATATCTGTTCAGTTAGATTTTCGGTAGTTGCCATAACAACCTTAACTTCCTTATTAATTATTTATGATCACTAACAGGTTTAACAAACATGACACCAGTATCCCATGGTTGTTCAATCCAAGTATCTTGTGCAATATCGACAACATAATCATCAACAAGTGGTTTACCAGCAGGTTTTGCAAAAATAGTTACGAAGTGAGCCTTAGGGTACATTTCACGGATAGTGTGAGCGGTGTTACCTGTATCGACTAAATCGTCAACAACGATAAAGCCTTCACCATCTCCATTAGCTTGTTTTAATATTAGTTTTTCGCGTTGATGATCATGGTCATAGCTCGAAATACAAACCGTATCGACATAGCGAATACTTAATTCACGTGCTAAAATTGCCGCTGGAACTAATCCACCACGACTAACGGCAATAATACCTTTCCATTGATTTGCAGGCAATAAGCGCTCAGAAAGTTGGCGTCCATAGGATTGCAACATTTCCCAAGTAACATTGAATTTTTTCTTTTCAGCAATAAGTTCTGCTTTATGTTGTTTTTTGGCTTGGATTTCTTCTTCTGTTAATAAAATTTGATCTGTTGACATTGAGTAACCTGCAATTTTAATCGGATATACGAATATAATAAATTAATATTAATGAACTAAAAATAGATGTAAAATTGCACCTTATTATAGAGTGATTAGATAAAAAAAACCACTCAAATTTATTACTTACTTAATATTGGGGTTATATTATGCTTTCTACACTAAAACCGAGATCTGTTTGGCAAATTTTTAATGATATTTGTAATATTCCGCATCCTTCTCATCACGAACAAATGATAACTAAATATATTGTCGATTTTGCTAATACTCATCATATTGATTGCAAACTTGATAAAGTGGGTAATATTTTGTTAACTAAACCAGCTACTAAAGGGATGGAACAGTGTCCATCAATTGCTTTGCAAGCTCATATGGATATGGTTCCACAAAAAAATGAAGGTACTGTTCACGATTTTTTAACCGACCCAATTCAAGCTTATGTTGATGGCGAATGGGTAAAAGCCAAAGGAACGACATTAGGTGCTGATAATGGTGTTGGGTTAGCATCTGCATTAGCTGTTTTAATCGATCCTACTGTTGAACATGGACCGATTGAAGTATTGATAACAGTATCAGAAGAAACTGGTATGCACGGCGCCTTTGGTTTACAACCTAATTGGTTAAAAAGTCGCTATCTAATTAATACTGATTCGGAAGATGAAGGCGAAATATTTACAGGTTGTGCTGGGGGCGTTGACTTTACTACAACCTTTGCTGTTACTTATGCAGTAATACCAGAAAAGCACGATTGCTATATGAATCTTTCACTTAAAGGGTTAAAAGGTGGACATTCCGGGTGTGATATCCATCTTGGTCGAGGTAATGCAATTAAATTGATGGCTCGCTTTTTAGCTCAATATGCGCAAGATATTTCGTTTAGATTAGCTGATATAAAAGGTGGATCATTACGTAATGCGATTCCAAGAGAAGCCTTTGCAGAAATCACACTAAATAAACAAGATCTACCTAAATTAGAAGCCATTGTTCAACAGTATCAAACTATCTTACACAATGAGTTAGGTCATGTTGAACCGACTATTGAAATCACTTTATCAGAAGTTCAGTCCAATAAAGTAAAACGTGTACTAACTACTGAACATCAAAATAAAATCATCAATTGGCTAAATACAGCACCTAATGGTGTGGTTAGAATGAGTAAACAGTTAGCCGGTGTGGTTGAAACATCACTTAATTTAGGTATTGTCAATATTGAAGATAATCAACTAATTGTTCATTTTTTGATTCGTTCTCAAGTTGATAGCGCAAAAGATGCGGTTGTATCGACATTGATATCACTTAGTCAATTAGCAAATGCTAATTATGAAATAAGTGGTGGGTATTCTGGTTGGGAGCCTAATTTAGATTCACAATTGTTACAACTTGCAAAAAATAAATATCACGAAATATTTTCTCAGAAAGCGAAAATAATGGTGATTCATGCGGGGCTTGAATGTGGTTTATTTAAGCAGAGTTATCCAAATATGGATATGATTTCAATTGGACCAACAATTGTATCACCGCATTCTCCAGATGAAAAAGTTAATATTCAAAGCGTTTACCGATATTGGGAATTATTGATAGCGATCTTAAAATCGGCGAACCATCTAAAATAATCTAACGTGTACCTGCCGATCTTTATCGGTAGGTATTTACACGCCATAATTAAAATAATCCGCTAAAAATGCATAAGGCGTTTTGCCTGAAATTCCTTTATGCGGTTTAACCGTATTATAAAAATTAATAAAGTGTTTCAATTTTAGTTTTCTCTCTTTTAAATCACTAAATATTGGCTGATTATGTCACATTTCAATTTAAAACTTGTATCACGCAATTTATCTAAACAAACATTTGTCTAAACAAACAAAGACGCCCCATTTTTGTCAAAAAGTTTCAGGAGCGTACCACGTTTATGTATAAAAACAATAAAAATCAAATGGGTAGTTAAAAGTAAATATTCT
>NZ_FMBA01000023.1 GCF_900094935.1 Gilliamella intestini | reverse complement strand
AGATTTTGGAAAATATTATCCTGGAGTGGATCCTATTAGTGGATATGTCTGGACGAGCAATACCAGACCCTACGACGGTGGAAGCAGAAGTCGCATCAGTCGGTTCGCTATCATTTCTTGGCTCGGGGAGGTGGACCACCAGCCTTGTGATTCATCTGATCCAAGCGACTTTTTTTGTCATAATTACTACCATCATGGCGTTGTTTGCGTTACACCTTAGCGTTTAGCGCTTTGTCCTAAATCAGGGCTATGCTGTTGCAGTTAGCTACCGCAACAGCGGTAGCTTATTTAAACGCCTTAACTATTCCCAATAAAAACTGCGAGAAAAGACCTTTATTTTATTAAAGTTTTTATTTAACGTTTTTTAACTAAAACACATCTCTTTACAACTGCTTACAAAAAATTAATAAAAAACTGTTTTTTTAGTGTTTAAGCGATTACAATTTAGTCCTCCTTTAACAAGGGGAGAGCTCATTAAATGAGCGTGCAATTATAAAAAAACAAAATAAAACAAATAATTATTTGACAGGTAGAATATTATGTACTATCATATTACCAAACACCAAACACCAAACACCAAACACTGCCAGTCTTATGCCCTAAATCTACTTCAGTTTTATCATAGCCGAAACCATACTCAGCTCTTATTTTTATCACCCAAGCCCATAGAATCGCTGGCGTTATCGGTACAATTACCGTCAAGGATATTGCTGATTTTCAAGTTATTATCTAGGTCATTGCTCGTTTTTGCGATATCACTCGCATTACTATTGTCGTTTTTATGCAGCGCGCAGGTATTGGCAGGCCAAAACGGTAATAATCGCAGTGATGCCATAATATTGCCACCATCAAAATGGGGTGAGGTCAAATTCGCAAAGCCGAATATGAAGAAGGGTTATACGGAGTATATTACTGGTCGGCCTCAAGAGTTTTTTGGTCCACCTAATATATGGCACAAAGATAGGGGATTTTTACTTCAATCAACCGATCCCGCATCATATCATCTTAATTTTCCAACAACAGGTGCTAATAATTTGTTTTTTGATTTAGTGATAGAAGGAGATGCCACTGACTTGATATGGGCACCAGTGACGCACGCGGGTATCACTGCCGCGGTGACACCACTAACAGGATGTGATTATAATCAAGGTCAATATGATAAATCTCACCATCGCTACTATAACCATGAAGGTTGTTTTGTTGTGTATCGTGTTAAGTTAACCGGTCCATCGGCAATCGCACAAGGAAATAACGACATTCCTGCGCCAATTGCTAAGCCAAATTTACCACAGACCTTCGAGTTAGTGGGTAAAGACAGCGGAGGCAATGAAATAATCAAATATGGTTTTCAGTTAAGGCAGTGGTTTGTCGGTAGAAAAAAGGTGTCCTACTATTCAAAACAATTAGCCTGGTGTAATGGTTTAGGTTATCGTATGTCACAAATAAAGGATTTAACTAACGCAAGTAGTTTTTTTTATAAAGACGAAGCCTTAGGCAATGTAGGTGGTACGCCATCGTCAGATAATAACAGTTACACTCGAGTTATAGGAGGAGGCTTTTTGGGTGAATGGGGGGAGGTTTTTGATTATGGTGGTAGTTATTATACTGAAGTGGACCCTATTTATACAAGGGTCTGGACGAGCAATACCCACGACTTCCCCGTCAAAACTCGCCACGGTCGGTTCGCTGTCCTATTTGGCGGGTATGTGGACCACCAGCCTTGTGAGTCATCTGATCCAGGGGGCGACCCTTATTGTCGTGGTACCGACGAATATGGCGCTATTTGCGTTACACCTTAGCGTTTAGCGCTTTGTCCTAAATCAGGGCTATGCTGTTGCAGTTAGCTACCGCAACAGCGGTAGCTTATTTTAAATCCCAAATCATTTTAGCAAAAAAATATCAGAAAAACGTTGATTTTATTATAGTTTTTATAGTGGTGGTATTTATTGCTTCGGTGTTTAAATCACTCCTATTTTTTGTATACAATTTGTGGGGAGTTCGCTATTAGGAGCCTTTGCAATTATTAAATGCCTACAAAGGCAATCGCTCTTTTCATCTAATAAAAATAGGCGGTAGCCAAGCTATTAATCGTATTGATTCTGAAGTAAAATAATTCAAATAAAAACAAACGTAATATGGTTAATTATATGTTTGCAAAAAGGAGGACGAAATGAAATCTGCCATTATAGGTTTATCTTGTTTAGTGTTTAGTTTGACATTAGTTGGTTGTGGCGGCAAAAACGACAAAGGCAAAACTTATCATTGGTCAAAAGCACACGGTGTTTTAGAAGATTGTCGTGGTGTAATGAATAAATCGCAACAATGTAATACTAATTCCAATAATCAACAATATCTATTTAAAGTCGATAAATACTAATATGAGTGCATGGCTTATTTACGCATTACTTTCAGCTATAACTGCGGCCAGTGTTGCTATTTTAGGGAAAATTGGTTTACAACACCTTGATGCTAACACCGCAACCGCCATTCGTGCTATTGTTATGGCCATTTTTTTAGTTGGCGTTGTGGTTGTACAAGGCAAGCTTAACCTTATTAATACCTTTTTTAACGATAAAAAAGCTTTATTCATTATTGCGCTTAGTGGCATTGCTGGCGCACTCTCTTGGTTATTTTACTTTATGGCGATCAAAGAAGGCAAGGTGTCACAAGTTGCGCCAATTGATAAATTAAGTGTTGTGTTTGCGGTTGTGTTTGCAATGGTTTTATTTGGTGAAAAGATCTCGTTATTAGCAGGGATTGGCGTTGCCATGATTGCGGCAGGCGCAATATTGGTTGCACTATTTTGATATTAAATAGTGCATTAACCTGAACCTAGGCTACTTTAATAGCGCATTGAATAGCTCAACAGTAACAAGTTCACCTTTAGCTACATTGCCTCGTTCTTGTTCAAGCACAATAAAACAGTTTGCTTGATTAAATGACTGAGTAATATGCGAACCTTGCGCTCCAGTTGGACTTACTTCTAATTCGCCCTGTGCATTGATTTGCAGCATACCACGTTGAAAGTCTAACCTACCGACAGTCTTTTTAAGATTTGTTGCTGTTTTAACTTTAAAGCTAAAATCCATGGATGAATATTCAAGCCCTGAAAGCACCAAAATCAAAGGTTGCACTAATTGGTAAAATGTCACCAAGGTCGAAACAGGGTTACCTGGCAAGCCACAAAATAGCGCATTGCCAATTTTACCAAAAGCAAAAGGTTTGCCCGGTTTTATTGCCATCTTCCAAAAGTTGATTGTACCGAGTTCTTTTAAAGCAGTTTTGGTATAATCAGCATCACCGACTGAAACACCGCCGCTGGTTATTACCAAATCAGCCTGACTTGATGCACTTATCAACGCTTGTTTAATTTGGTTTGGATCATCAGCAATAATACCAAGATCAACAATTTCACAGTTAAGTTTGCTCAGTAATAATTTTAGCGTAAAGCGATTACTGTCATAAATAGCACCATTACCTGACAACGGTTTACCGATTGGTGTTAATTCATTACCGGTTGATAAAATAGCGACTTTTAACTTTTTAAATACCACAAGTTCGCTCATGCCTAGCGTTGCCAGTGTCGATAGGGTTGGCACTGTTAATTTAGTTCCTTTGTTGATAATGATTGAATCTTGTTTAACATCTTCACCCATACGGCGGATATTATCGCCAGCTTTTACCTGACTTAAAAACGCAATACCCAAATCTGATTTTTCGGTTTGTTCTTGCATAACTACGGCATCGGCATCTTTTGGCACAGGCGCACCTGTCATAATGCGTAAACAAGTACCTTGTGACCAATGAAGATTGCTTATATCATCGCCTGCAAAAATCGCACCAGCCCGTGGCAGCAATTTTGATTGCTTAAGATCCGCTAATCGAATCGCATAACCATCCATCGCTGAATTATCAAAACTAGGTACATTAATAGGGGAAATTACAGGTTCAGCGGTAATCCTTTCTAATGCTTCAAATAACGTAACTTTTTCACTATGCAGAGATTTTATGGTTGATGCGCTTTGAAGCATTTGTTGCTTGGCTTGTTGAAAAGTGAGTAACATAAAAGTGGACAGCCCTTATATTTACCAATCTATTATTGGTTCAGTTGACAAGAAGTTTCAGGTAACACTACGTTTAAGTAAAAAAATTAATTTTATCTTAATGTTAATTTAATATTAATTAGTTATATAAAGTCAATACAAAAACGTCGCCAAAAGGCGACGTAAAATAATCAACTACACATTAAATAAGAAATTCATAATATCGCCATCTTGCACGATATAGTCTTTACCTTCAGCCCGCATTTTGCCTGCCTCTTTAGCACCTTGCTCACCGCCGTATTTAATAAAATCATCAAAGGCAATGGTTTGCGCACGAATAAAGCCTTTTTCAAAATCGGTATGAATTTTTCCTGCCGCTTGCGGAGCCGTATCACCAACCGAAATGGTCCAAGCACGAACTTCTTTAACACCTGCGGTAAAATAAGTTTGCAGATTAAGCAAGCTGTATCCAGCACGAATTACACGGTTTAAACCGGGTTCGGTTAGGCCTAAATCTTGCATAAATTCATCACGATCGGCATCATCAAGTTCGGCAAGTTCTGCTTCAATTGCTGCACAAACAGGTACTACAACCGCTTTTTCTTGTTCTGCTATTGCTTTAACTTTATCTAAATAAGGATTATTTTCAAAACCATCTTCATTCACATTGGCAATGTACATAGTTGGTTTTAACGTTAAAAAACTAAGGTATTTGATGGCTTCAAGTTCTTCTTTGCTAAGATCTAATAAGAGTAGCTTTTTGCCTTGCTCAAGATGAGGTAAACACTTTTCAAGGATTTCCACTTCAAATTTGGCGTCTTTATCGCCACCTTTAGCGCGTTTTTGTTGGCGAGTTATTGCTCGTTCACATGCTTCAAGATCGGCTAATGCTAGCTCGGTATTGATAATTTCGATATCTTCAGCAGGATCGATTTTACCCGCAACGTGGACAATGTTCTCGTTTTCAAAGCAACGCACAACATGCCCAATGGCTTCGGTTTCACGAATATTGGCTAAAAATTGATTGCCAAGGCCTTCACCTTTTGACGCCCCTTTAACAAGGCCTGCAATATCAACAAACTCCATCGTTGTTGGCAAAGTGCGTTGTGGTTTAACAATTTTAGCTAGCTCATCTAAACGTGGATCGGGCATCGGCACAACCCCAGTATTTGGCTCGATAGTACAAAACGGAAAGTTAGCCGCTTCAATGCCTGCTTTAGTTAGTGCGTTAAAAAGCGTTGACTTACCTACATTCGGTAATCCGACAATCCCACATTTAAATCCCATACTGTTTGTTACCTTTTGTTTTAAAGTGTCTTAAAAATAAGGGGCGATTATATACTAAATTGTGCTATTTGTGCCAATATTCTTATCGATAGATCAAGTAATAAATGTCAGAATTGCTCACGTTATTTACAGTAATTCGAGAAATGACTGTAATCAATACCCATAAAACCGTATCTTAGACAATAGATAAGGTATTTAAATTATAAAGAAAATAATTGTTACCGATTTGGCTAAACGTTTTATGGTTAGGCATCCAAATTTATAAACTTGTCAGCCAACGAGCAAATAAGAAAAAGATAGATACTTTAATGATGTGATGTTTACGGTTTAGGTTATATTTTTTGTAAAAAATATTCAGGATTGTATACCGTTTGGTGATTAATTTAGCCTTTGCGGTTTTTCATTTGTTAAAAGGTATGATCAGCTAGTATCAATTAAAATTTATAAATTTGTTAGCCACCGCACAAATAAGAAAAAGATAGATATTTTAATGATGTGATGTTTATGGTTTAGGTTATATTTTTTGTAAAAAATATTCAGGAGTGTATACCGTTTGGTGATTAATTTAGTCTTTACGGTTTTTTATTTGTTAAAAGGTATGATCAGCTAGTATCAATTAAAAATTCACAAAACCGACTAGTTTGAAATGAATGGGTAAGTGGTAAGCGCGATACCGACTTTACTGGTGATGTGGCATAATCAGCAAATTGTTAGCGGTTTAATTATTGCTCTGCATCCAAACCAATTTGATAAAGCTGGTTCTTTTTAAGTCCATAGATTTCAGCTGTAATAGCAGCAGCTTTTTTAAGAGGTAACTCTTTTTGTAATAATTTAAGGGTATTAATGGCTTTTTGGTCAATGTCATTATCGGTTTTTACATAACCTTCAACAATTAAAACAAATTCGCCTTTTTGGCGATTCGTATCTTCGTTTAGCCATGCTACTAGCTCGCTTATGGTAAAACTGACAATAGTTTCCCATGTTTTGGTGAGTTCTTTAGCTAAAACAACACGTTTATTTGCACCAAAAACAGTTTGCATATCTTGCAGTGTATCTAGCAAACGATGCGTTGACTCATAAAAAATCATAGTTCGTGGTTCATCAATTAATTTAGCTAAACTATCTTGCCGTGCTTTGCTTTTAGCGGGTAAAAATCCTTCATAACTGAATTTATCAGAAGGTAGTCCAGCAACAGATAACGCTGCAATAGCAGCACAAGCACCAGGAATTGGCACGACTTGAATATTATTATCACGACAAGCTTTAACCAAGTGATAACCGGGATCGTTAATTAATGGTGTACCAGCATCTGAAATTAAAGCAATAGATAAGCCAGATTTTAGTTTTTCAATCAAAAGGTGAGACTTTTCTTGTTCATTATGATCGTGCAAAGCAAATAGCTTTGCTTTAATGCCAAGATGTTGTAAAAGTAGACCGCTATGGCGAGTATCTTCAGCCGCAATAAGATCAACGCTTTTAAGAGTATTGATTGCTCTAAGTGTAATATCATCTAAGTTTCCAATTGGTGTTGCAACAATATATAAAGTCATTATTTTAAATCACATTAAATTTTTATAGAAATACGGTAAAGATACTGTACGAAAACCTATTTTATTGTATATACTCATTACATTCAAAATAAATCCAACAAAAACCAAATAAATAGTTAATCCCAAACAGTAAAAAATAGTCATAATAATTATTTTTTAAAAAAATTTATAGGCAAAACTATCAAATTTTGAGTGAATTTATTGATTTAACCAATAAGTAATCAATATAATAGCTTTTTGCTATAAAAACGCTAAAATGTGCTAATTAAACAAGATGTATAAAATGCTATTGAATAAAAAATAGCTAAAAATAAAATTCACGAATGAAAGGTGTCGCTTTGAAAAAAATATTTATATTAAGTTGCTTAAGTTTGTTAATTGTTGCGTGTACACAAACCGAGCAAGCCGAAATCGAAGATATTTCTAGCGCAGGTGGTTCATCAACTTCTTCTGTTTATACTAAACCACCAGCCAATATCTCAACAAGAGGTAGGGTATCTTCTTCTGCGGTTACTAACAGCACCAATAATAGTACGGTGATTAGTAATGAGCGTATTGTTTATAATCGTAATTATGATGATATTCCAAAAGGCGGATATCAAGGCGATACTTACACGGTTAAACGTGGTGACACCTTATTTTATATTGCGTGGGTAACGGGCAATGATTATCGTTCATTAGCGGCTAAAAATAACATCAAAGAGCCTTTTGCGGTTAATGTCGGTCAAGTATTAGATGTTAGTGGTGGGACTGTTGTGGTAACACAAAAAACTACAACAAATAATACAACAGTAAATAAATCAAATACCAATAACTCATCTGTAGTGATTGGACAAGCCAAAACTAAACCAACAATAACCAAGACAACAACGACTTCAATTACTACAATAGATAAAAATAAACGTCCAACAACAACCGAAACAACTGAAACTATCACCGAACCACTAGAGGATTCTGCAAGTAATCAAAAAGCAAATTCAAATATTGTCAATATCGCTTGGCGATGGCCGGCTCGAGGTAAAATTATTGAAAAATATTCAAGAGCAAGTAAAGGTATTGATATTTCAGGTTCACTTGGCGACAAAGTCATGGCTGCAGCTGATGGGCGAGTTGTCTATTCGGGTAATGCATTACCCGGCTATGGTAATTTAATTATTATTAAACATAATGATGACTATTTAACAGCATATGCACACAACCAATCTATATTAGTTAAAGAACAACAAGCAGTGCGTGCGGGTGAACAAATTGCTACAATGGGAGCAACAGGCACATCGTCGGTTAGATTACACTTTGAAATTCGATACAAAGCGCAATCAGTTGATCCATTAAAATATTTATCAAAATAATAATAAATGTGTTGTGTTAATTAATTGACGCAATGCTAATAGATATGCCAAGCAGCAACTAGGTGGTATATCCATAAATAAGAATTTACTAAAATTAAATCTATGTAACAAAGGAGTTATATTTATGGCAGTAAAAAAATTAGTGCTTATTCGACATGGAGAAAGCGTTTGGAACCAAGAAAACCGTTTTTGCGGTTGGACTGATGTTGATTTATCTGACAAAGGCAACCAAGAAGCCGCTGAAGCAGGTAAATTACTTAAACAAGAAGGTTTTGAATTTGATTATGCTTATACATCAGTATTAAAACGTGCAATTCACACTTTATGGCACGTTTTAGACGAAGTTGACCAAGCATGGTTGCCGGTTGAAAAAAGTTGGAAATTAAATGAACGCCATTATGGTGCATTACAAGGCTTGAATAAAGCTGAAACAGCGGCAAAATATGGTGATGACCAAGTCAAATTATGGCGTCGTGGCTTTGCAATCACACCTCCTGCACTTGAAAAATCAGATGAACGCTTCCCTGGTCATGATTCACGCTACAGCAAATTACCAGAATCAGAACTACCATTAACTGAAAGCTTAGCATTAACGATCAAACGTGTATTACCTTACTGGGAATCAACCATTGCCCCACGAGTAGCTAAAGGTGAACGTGTTATTATTGCCGCTCATGGTAACTCACTACGTGCGCTAGTAAAACACCTAGACAATATTAGCGATGACGATATCATCGAACTTAACATCCCAACAGGTGTACCATTAGTGTACGAATTTGACGACAATATGAAAGTCATCAAACACTATTACCTAGGCAACGCAGATGAAATCGCTGCAAAACAAGCAGCAGTTGCCAACCAAGGTAAAGCAAAATAATTATTTTTTAAGCAAACAAAAAGGTAGGTTGTTTAACTTACCTTTTTTATTATCTGCATAATAGCTTTTATTCACTGATTTTTATGTCTTATTTCTTTTAATTTTGAGAGCGTTATTTTGTCTAAGATCTACTATATATATGGCGTAATGAATGCTGGTAAATCCACCGAACTACTACAAATTGACCACAACTACCTAAGTAACAACATGCAAACGTTACTGCTTAAATCATCGGTTGATACGCGCGATTCGGCGGTTGAAATTGTCTCGCGCTTAGGGTTACGCAAAAAGGCGCTTCAGCTTGATGATACAACGGTTGATGGCATTATTGAGCACATCAAACAAAGTAACTACGCTTGTATACTTATTGATGAAAGTCAATTTTTATCACGCAACACTATCTGGAAACTATCAGATGTCTGCGATGAAAAAGGCGTGCCTATTATGTTCTTTGGCATCAAAACCGATTATATGGGACATTTATTTGAAGGTTCTAAAACACTGCTCGAAATTGCCGATAATTTCAGAGAGCTTAAAACCGTCTGTTGGTGTGGCAAAAAAGCGACTATGATTTTACTAGAAGGACAAGACGGACAAATTGTAAAATTTGGCAATTCCATTCATCTGGGTGACAGCGAATACCACTCAGTATGTCGAAAACACTGGAAAGCAGGGCAAATAAGACCTTAGCACTGATCTACAAACATTTCACACTGATTCGGATAAATAAAACAATTTTATAATGTGCAATTATTTGATGTCGGAAAAGTGTGAATAACTTCTCATTTTTATAATATTTCTTTTGTTTATTGTTGCTATTTTGTGCCATATTGACTGAAACGATTCAGTACTATTTTATTAACTATGAAAGATGAGGAATATTATGAAAGTCAAAACTGTTTCATTAGCTGTAGTACTTAGTTTGATTAGTTATAACGCCAATGCTAAAGAGTTTGTATTAACAGATACCGAAAAGAATATTGCTAAAGGTAACTGGTCAATTTCAAATCAAGATTTAGGTGTAAATGGTAATAAATTTACCATTCAAAATACTGTGCTCAAAGGTGGAAAACAAGACGGTACAGAACTTCTTACTATTTCTAGTGATGATTTTACTATTAAATTAATTCCAACTCGTGGTTTAGGTATTTTATCTGTTGTTGGTGATGGCGTACGTATGGGGTGGGATTCACCAGTAGACGAAGTTGTTAATCCTAAATATATTAACTTAGAAAGCCGTGGTGGAATAGGTTGGTTAGATGGCTTTAACGAAATGATGGTTCGTTGTGGTTTTGAATGGACAGGTCATGCGGCTCAAGCTGATGGAATGATGTACACGCTTCATGGTCGAGCCCAAAATACTCCTGTATCTAAATTAATCGTTGATATTAGTGATAAAACACCGCATACCATTACGGTTAAAGGTCTAATCAAAGAAAATACCTTCAAAAAAAGTAATCTAGAAACGTGGGTATCACTTAGTTATGTACCAGGAAGTAAAGAGTTTACTGTCCATGATGTGGTTACCAATAAGAGTGATTACACCCGCGATTATCAGATCATCTATCATAGTAATTTTGGCACTCCAATTCTTGAAGAAGGAGCGAAATTTGTAGCACCTGTTAAAGAAATTTCACCATTTAACGATTATGCAAAAGGTGGTCTTAACACATGGCAAACTTATTTAGGTCCAACTAAAGGCTTTGATGAAATGGTATTTAATGTTTATCCTTTTGCTGATACCAACGGGCAAACACAGGTGATGGTAACCAATAAAGCAGGCGATAAAGCAGCCGGTATTGCTTTTAATATTAATCAGCTACCCGTGCTTTCATTGTGGAAAAATACCGATACCTTAAAACAAGGCTATGTCACTGGTTTAGAGCCTGGCACCAGTTTTGCTTATCCAGTAACTATCGAACGTGAGCAAAAACGTGTGCGTCAGTTAGAACCTGGACAAAGCACTGAGTTTACCCTAACTTATAGCTTATTATCCAATAAAGACGCTGTAACAAAATATGCAGAAAAGATTAAAGCTATTCAAGGTGAGCAACAAACCAAAGTTGTTAATGAGCCAATGGCTAAAGAATAAATTATTAAAAAAGGCTACCACTTATACAAGGTAGCCATAAACGCAACCTAATAAATAAACACTCTTTCCCCCATGTAATTTACGTATTATTAATGTAATAGCCATGCTAACAGCTAGTGACTACTTGATTCAGTATCAATAGATAGGTATAGTCATTTATTTCATAACAAGCTTTAATATCATTTATTTTTTAAAGTATCATTTGACTGGTTAACTATTTAAAATAGTAATTAATGATATTTGTTGCAATTTGATATTAATAAAGGAACAAGCATGACACAACAGCGGATAGTAATTGGTATTAGTGGCGCAACAGGATTTGCTTATGGAATCAAAGCGTTGACGCTTTTAAAGCCGCTCAATATCCAAACACATGTAGTGATCTCAAAAGCGGCACATGTCACACGCGCTTACGAAGCACCTGATATAAGCTTAGCGCAAATAGAATCACTAGCAGATAAAATATATGCTGTTAATAACATTGGCGCTGCCATTGCAAGTGGTTCATTTAAAACCATAGGCATGCTGATCGCTCCTTGCTCAATGCGAACACTTGCCGCCATAGCGCAAGGGTTATCTGATAATTTACTCACCCGCGCTGCCGATGTGGTATTAAAAGAGCGTCGTCGTTTAGTGCTAATGGTACGCGAATCGCCCTTAAACTTAGCACATATAAAAAATATGGAAGCAGTCACCCTTATGGGCGGAGTAATATGCCCGCCAGTACCAGCTTTATATCAGCATATTGAATGTTTGGATGATATCGTCACCCATAGCGTAGCTAGAGCACTTGACTTATTTGGTCTTGATATTCCAACACTACCACGCTGGGGGGAAGATTTGCACTTAAATCACAAACCAGAATAACTCATATAAGCTAAAAGTATGCAAGCTGATCTTAAAATCATAAAATTTATCAAAAAGCATCATGTGTTAACACTCAGTGTTATCTTACCAGACAACACACCATGGGCGTGTAATGCTTTTTATGTATTTGATGAACAACTAATGTGCTTATACTTCCTTTCCGAACTAAAAACTCAGCATGCCAAAGCGATGTTAGTACATCCTCAAGTGGCAGGAACCATTAGCGTTAATCCCAAAACTATTGCGCAAATCCAAGGTATCCAATTTCAAGCTAAAGCAACTCAATTACAAAATGAACAAGCCAAACAAGCTTATGGGCAATATTATCAAGCATTCCCCTTTGCAAGAGTCATCAAAGCGCCGATTTGGGCTTTACAGTTGCAACGAGTAAAAATGACAAGTAATTTATTAGGATTTGCGATCAAAACATATTGGGACAAATAAGCGTGCAGGTATCTTTAACGTTATTTACAGTCATTTGAGTAATGAGGCAATAAATATCCATAAAAAACTATCTTACTAAAATCGATATATCGACACCACTGTTTATCTATAACATTCTATTTATAATATTCAACGCCTTACAAGGCATTAAATAACATAACACACATAAATATAAAATACTTAAACAAACCGATTAACGTTTTACATAAGTTATTTGCTGAGTGTTGAATATTTATACAACTGTCCGCTTTTTAGATTCTATTTTTTGTAAAAAATATTCAGGAGTCTATACCGTTTCAAGCTAAAAAAGAGTGATGTAAACTTTAATCGAGGCATAGCATAATTAGAAAGCGATTAGCTATTTAAAAGTTATAAAACAAAGCGTTAATTTGCATAGGATAATATTATATCGATTATTGCTTATATAAAGACTAATTTAGCTCTTTATGGTATGATTAGCGCCAAATTCAATGGCAATAATTTATGGTGATTATGAGTTATCAAGTTTTAGCACGCAAATGGCGACCAAAATCATTTTCTGAAGTTGTAGGACAGGAGCATGTCCTTAAAATTTTGTCTAATGCACTATCACTTGGTCGCGTTCATCATGCTTATTTATTTTCAGGCACACGAGGCGTGGGTAAAACGTCAATTGCACGTTTATTAGCAAAAGGGCTCAATTGCGAAACAGGCATTACGGCAACACCTTGCGGCGTTTGTGATAATTGTCGTGATATTGAGCAAGGAAGATTTGTTGACTTGCTCGAAATCGACGCCGCATCACGAACCAAAGTCGAAGACACCCGTGAAATTCTTGATAATATTCAATACTTACCAACCAAAGGGCGCTTTAAGGTCTACTTGATTGACGAAGTCCATATGCTTTCACGCAGTAGCTTTAATGCACTACTAAAAACCTTAGAAGAGCCACCCGAACATGTTAAGTTTTTATTGGCAACAACCGATCCACAAAAGTTGCCGATTACCATTTTGTCGCGCTGTTTGCATTTACATCTAAATGTACTTGACACAGCGTTAATCAGCAAGCAACTCGATCATATTTTACAGTTAGAACAAATTAGCCACGCCCCCAAGGCCATTGGGCTATTGGCTAAGGCTGCTAATGGCAGTATGCGCGATGCGCTAAGTTTAACCGATCAAGCTATTGCTCTTGGTAATGGTATGGTTGATGCTGAATCAGTAGCAGTAATGCTTGGTACGCTTGATAAATCAATTCCATTTTCGTTAGTTGAAGCATTGCATCATGGTGATGGTAATGCCTTAATGCAACAAATCGAGGCTGCGGCAATGCAAGGTGCCGATTGGGATAATTTATTAGCCGAAACCATTACGTTATTGCACCAAATTGCGTTATTGCAAGTAGTGCCAACCGCATTAGGTGATTATACCGATAACGAAGAACGTATTCGTTTTTTAGCGCAATATATGGCACCGAACGATGTGCAATTGTTTTATCAAATTTTGTTAATGGGGCGTAAGGAGCTTGCTTTTGCTCCTGATAAAAAAATTGGTGTTGAAATGAGCTTTTTACGTGCCTTGGCTTTTATGCCAAAGGCCGTTGATGCGGTTGTTCCGCCAACTGTGCTACAGCCACAAACTCAAACCCAAACCCAAACCCAACATCAAGCTCAAGCAATAGAGCAAACTAATGTATCGAAGCAAGCAGAGGGTAATAAGTCAGTTAATTCTCAAACGCAAATTTCGCATGCAACACTAGCACAAGCTACAAAGGCACAACAATTAAGTCAGCTTGAATATAACGCGGTTAATCACTCAGAGCCCGTTAAGTCATCATCGCTTAAAAAGCAACAACCGTTTAGTGCACCGTTATCTGAACCTAAGCAATCACAAAATTCCTCTAAACCAGTGAGTGACAAGTCACCTGTTACTAGCCCAAAAGTTGAAAAAATGGCTAAATCTGGAAATGATGATTTAGCGATTCCTGATGATGTTTCGACGGTGACTAAAAGCATTTTAGAAATGCGCATGCAGTTGATGAAAGAGGAACAAAATCCAAAAAAGTCTAAAACGGTTGAGGCTAAGGCTCAACCTAAAAGCCCTGTAATCAACGCATCACTTGAACGAATTAAGCAAAATTCGGTTCCTGTTGAGTCTATCAATACCGATAATAATGATAGTCATGTTGATAATGATAGCGATAATGGTAACGACGAAGAAGAAATCACAGCCGAAAATTATCAATGGCAAGCTAGTGGTTTAATTCCGATGAAAGAAGAGATTGTGGTTGATACTAAAGCCTTTCGTGAATCGCTTAACGGTGAAAAAACACCCGAAATGACTAAAAAATTGATTGAAGAAATGGCTCAAAAGGATGCATGGTGTGCTGAAATTGAGCAATTGGATTTGTCACCTTTGATTAAGCAAATTTTTGTTAACTCGGCTGTTGAGCAAACAGATAATGAAACGATTGTGTTGCATTTGCGTTCAAACGTTAAACATTTAATTAATTCGGTATCGAATGTGATTAAAGTAAAAAAAGCGCTTTGCAAACATCGTAACCAAGAGCTTGATGTAAATATTATTATTGATGATGATCTAAATTATAAAACACCAATCGAAATGCGCGAAGAGTTGTACCAAGAAAAACTCGCACAAGCGAAGATAACGATTGCTGAAGATCCAAAAGTGGCAACAATTTGTCGATATTTTGATGCTAAGATTGATGAAGCAAGTGTTCGTCCTGTATAATTATGGTCATATTTTTTAAAACGAGGAATTATTATGTTTTCAGGTGGAAAAGGTGGATTGGGCAATTTAATGAAACAAGCCCAACAAATGCAAGCAAAAATGCAACAAGCACAAGAAGAGATCGCAAAATTAGAAGTTACAGGCGAATCAGGTGCAGGTATGGTTAAAGTGACCGTTAACGGTACACATAGCTGTAAACGCGTTGAAATCGATCCATCGCTATTAACCGAAGATGATAAAGAAATGCTAGAAGATCTTATTGCAGCAGCTTATAACGATGCAAGCCGTCGTTTAGACGAAGCACAAAAAGAACGAATGGCACAAGTTACAGGTGGCATGCAATTACCACCGGGTTTTAAAATGCCGTTTTAGCTATAATTTATTTCGTTCTAAGTAACTTATTTTTATTTAAGAAAATAGCAGTCTAATAACATCATAGCCGTTTATGTTAATAAACATAAACGGTGTTTTCTACACAATCAATTAATGTTAAGTTTACTATAATATCGTCTAAAAAATTATTTTATTAATGGAATTTTTCTGAATTTCTATTTCTAAAAGATACAATCTTAGCACTACTCATTAAAATGATATTTAATATAAAAATATATTAATTATGTCATTAGTGATTTTTGTATAAAAATTAAATTAAATTAGAAAATATTTGGAATATAAGGAACATTAAATGAATCATATCTATCGATTAATTTGGGATGCTTTACGTCAGTCATGGGTAGTTGTAAGCGAGCTTACTTGCGCCCACAAAAAAACAACAATAAAAATAGCAGCAATAACCTTAGGTAGTCTATTTTTGAGTAGTGGCGCTTTTGCCGAAACTCAAAACATCACCTTGCCAGCAGATGGTAGCAAATACCAACTTGAACCAATAGATGGATTAAATGGAACTGATGGTACATCAAAGAGTACAAAAAATGGCACAGACGGAAAAGCCGCTTATATATTTGAAACAGGGGCTGAAACAAAACCAGAAGATAATGTTATTACTATCGATTCTGATGTTTTTATTTCTGGCGGTAACGGAGGTAAAGGGTTTTCTGGAGAACAAGTATCTGACGAAGATAGCTATACTGGAGGCAATGGTGGAAATGGTGCCTTAGCGATAAAAGGCGATCGACTAAAAATAATTAATGACGGGACAATTAATGGCGGTGAAGGCGGTAGGGCTGGTTTCGGATCGTATAGTGATAATGATAATGATAATGATAATGATTATAATGGCAATTCTGGTGATGCTGGAGATGGTGGTGGAGCTATTAGTGGCAATTATTTGGTTATTACTAATAGTGGAGAAATTAATGGTGGTGGCGCTTCATATACAATTACTGCAGGATTGGAGGTCGGTAAGTCAGGTAATGGTGGCGTTGCCATTTTCGGTGATAATCAAATCATTGAAAATGATGGATATATCCGCGGTGGATATGCCTATTATGGACATAATAATGCACAACAAGGAATAGGTTCGAATGGTGGTGAAGGAGGCACCGCCATTTTAGGCAATCATAAAAAAATTACCAATAGAGGTAAAATTGCTGGAATGCATGGTGGATCAGGTGTTAACGTTATGAGTCCTATTTATGAAGGCTTTGGTGGTAATGGCGGTAATGGTGGTGATGCAATTAAAGGCGATGATCTGAAAATAGATAATTATGGGTATATTGTAGGCGGTTTTGGTGGTGAAGGTGGTATGGGATATTATTACGATACCGATACCGAAACCGAAACTTACAACCCTGGAAAAGGTGGCGATGGTGGCATGGCCATTTCAGGAGATAATCTTAACATTAAAAATTATAAAAATGCTAGGATAGAAGGTGGCGGGGGTGGACGGGGAGGCTATGGCGGAATGGGGGATTCTTCTGGAAGAGCAGGCCATGCTATTAATAGCAATCATAGTACTATAGCTAATGACGGCATAATTCAAGGAGGAAGTCTTCATTATGCTGCTTATACTAATGAAGATCATGGTGGTTATGGGATTAATGGCGATTACCTAACAATTACTAATGGTCATAACGGTGAAATTTATGGTGGCAGTGGATTAGGGCAAGCAGGTATAGCAATAAATAGCAACCATACTTCTATAATCAATGAAGGTCAAATTATAGGGGGCGATGGTTATGGTTATGATGCTAGTTCTGCTAGTGGTGGTCATGCTATTAATGGAAGTTATCTAACGATTACTAATACCAATAGCGCTATAATTCAAGGAGGAAGAGTAGAGGTTGAAGAAGGCATAGCAGGTATAGCAATTAATGGTGATAACTTAAATATTCGTAATCAAGGCTCTATTATTTGTGGCGACTCTTCCAATAATGATTGTGGTACTGCAATTTACTTTACAGGTGGGCAAAATAATCTAACATTACAAGATGGATCTGATATACAAGGTGACATTGTGCTGGCTTCTGGTTCTGATAACACTTTACAAATTACTAGCGAGGCACAAACAACAGTTGATGGTAGTTTTGAAATAGGCAGTAATACAAGTGTTACGCTTTCAGGTCAGAAATTGTCGTTTTCAAAAAATGCAAACTTTGGTAGTGGAACAACGCTTACTTTTACAGAAGGGGCAAGTTTACATGCTGATAGCATCACATTTAATAATACAAAAATTAAAACTAACATTACCAACTGGATGCAAACAGATATTTTATTAGTAAGCAGTATAAATGGAATTAATGGCAACTATGAATATAGCATTACTAATGATTTGTTAACGGAAGGTGCTAAAGATTATGCTGGTTTGTATTTGAATAATGGAAATAGAGATCTTGTCTATGGATTAAAGTGGAATGATTTTAGTGGTGATGGCTATGGCACTTTTGATTTAAAAAGTGGTGCAATTTTTAACCTTAAGGTGAGTTTAACCGATAACACAAGCAATATTAATAATATTAATGGTTGGGATGGTAAAAGCTTAACCAAAGAGGGGCTTGGTACTTTGATTTTATCGGCCAAAAATAGCTATAGTGGAGCAACTAACATCAATAATGGCACGCTTAAGCTCGATATAGATAACGCTATTGCCAATACTACTGATGTGACTATAGCAGAAGAAGGGACTTTAAATCTGGGCGGTCACGATCAAAAAATAGCACACATTTATAATCAAGGCAAAATGCTGATTAATGATTTTGATGCGAACGTTTTAGATAATGCAGTTACTGTAACAGGTGATATGTACAATAAAGGTACACTGATCCTTAATAACTGCCAAAACTGTGCAGGGCAAACTTATGTTCAGCAAGGTAATTGGATTGGCGAAGGAGGAACGGTACAATTCGGTACAGTACTTGCAGATGATGCGAGTATAACTGACAGACTAAAAATTACAGGATCGGCTACTGGTACCACTAAAGTTAAGGTTATTAATGAAGGTGGGCACGGTGCGCACACAATTGAAGGTATTGAGCTTATCAGTACAGGTAGCTCAACTGAAAATGCTTTCCAACAAGATGGGCGCATTATTGCAGGTAGTTATGAATATCATCTGCAACAGGGCGATAACTTTGGCAATAATATGAATAAATGGTATTTGACCAGTGAAATTAATTATTCTGGAAGTGAAAAAGACGCTAATATAGGAAATACCCCAAACTCTTCAAATAAAAAGATCCGTGTTTTTCGCCCTGAGGCCGGAAGTTATGTCAACAACTTAGCAGCAGCTAATAATTTATTTACTATGCGTTTACAAGATCGACAAGATCATATCGGGCAGGCTAATTTATCCAATGATGGAAATAAACACAACAGTGTATGGGCAAGAATTACTCAAGGACACAGTAAAAATACGACATCTGATAAACAGTTAAAAACGACTGCTAATCGAACGGTATTCCAACTTGGTGGTGATGTATTAACAAATTCCTTCTTTATACAAGATGAGCTACATATTGGTTTGACCGGTGGTTATGGAAAACAAAACAGTACCACACGTAGCCATATTTCAAAATATCGTTCAGATGGTAAAGTTGAAGGTTATAATATAGGCTTGTATGGTACATGGTATCAAAACATACAAGAGCGAGAAGGCGCCTATGCTGATAGCTGGATCTTGTATAATTGGTTTAATAACCGCGTACAAGGTGAGCAGTTAGCTAATGAGAAATACCACAGCCATGGTTTTACCGCTTCGTTGGAGCTAGGATATGAGTATAAAATTGCTTCATTTTTTACTGATGGCGATATGTTCAATGATATCTATATTCGTCCTCAAGCACAGGTTATGTGGTTAGATGTTAAAGCAAATGATCATACTGAAAACAACGGAACTCGAGTTTATGGTGAAGGAGATGGTAATATCCAAACACGTTTAGGTATGCGTATTTCGCTAAATAGACATAATCAAAACATTAAATCGGGTACCCAAATAGAGCCATTTGCTGAATTTAACTGGCTACATAATACTAAAAATTATGCTGTTAATATGACTGATGCAACGACAAACATTCAAGGTACAAAAAACGTGGCTGAAGCCAAAATTGGCATAGAAGGACGTATTAAAGACAATTTATATTTATCGGGTAATATTTCACAACAGTTTGGAGAACACGCTCAGCGAGATACACAAGGTATAGTTGGAATAAAATATCTGTTTTAAAAAACGATACCAAAATCAAAAGGCACCTCTTTTTAGGTGCTTTTTTAAGTAAATAGCCTGGTTAAAATAAAGGCTATTTTTATCAAAAGAGCATATTTAATAAAATCCAAACATCCTCATACAGTTAATCTAATTATGGTGATGTTTAATTTTTGTTTTTAGCTATTTAGATAATATTTTTTTGCTATTGACTGTCTATTTATACAGTTTTTCTTTATTATTTTTTTGCTATCAGGTAAACTACACCTTATTATTTGCTTATTTATTATGCTTTATTATTAAGGATATATTGTGATTGGTCGTTTACGTGGCACTATTATTGAAAAACAGCCTCCAAAAGTTCTGATTGAAGTTGGTGGCGTCGGCTATAATGTGTTTATGCCGATGACCTGTTTTTATGAGTTACCTGAAAACGGGCAAGAAGTTATTGTATTAACGCATTTTACTGTGCGTGAAGATGCCCAAGTATTGTATGGATTTAATCAAGAGCAAGAGCGTGAGTTATTTCGTGAGCTTATTAAAGTTAATGGTGTGGGGCCTAAATTGGCGTTAGCTATTTTGTCAGGTATGTCTGCACCGCAATTTATTAATGCTGTTGAACAAGGCGAAATTAAGACTTTAGTTAAGTTGCCGGGCGTAGGCAATAAAACGGCACAGCGGTTAATTGTTGAAATGAAAGATCGTATTAAACATTTTGCGGAACCATTATCAAACACTAGTACGATTGTAGATATGGACAGTGTTCAAAAATCGGCTGATCAGATTGAAGGCGAGGCAGTTTCGGCTTTAATAGCATTAGGTTATAAACCACAAGAAGCTAGCCGTATTATTAATAAAGTCATTAAACCAGAAATGGATAGCGAAACGCTGATTCGTGAAGCCTTAAAGTCGGCACTGTAAATAGGGATTGATTATGATTGAAGCGGATCGTTTAATTGCTCCACAAGCGCAAAAGGAAGAAGAATCACTCGATCGTGCAATTCGGCCTAAATGTTTGGATGAATATATTGGGCAACCGCAGGTGCGTGAACAGATGAAGATTTTTATTCAAGCAGCTAAGCAACGCAGTGATGCACTCGATCATGTGTTAATTTTTGGGCCGCCAGGATTAGGAAAAACCACGTTAGCTAATATTGTTGCCAATGAAATGAATGTTAACCTACGTACTACTTCAGGACCTGTGCTTGAAAAGGCCGGCGATTTAGCTGCTATGTTGACTAATTTAGAGCCTAATGATGTGCTGTTTATTGACGAAATCCACCGATTGTCTCCTGTTGTTGAGGAAATTTTATATCCTGCAATGGAAGATTACCAATTAGATATTATGATTGGCGAAGGCCCTGCAGCGCGCTCGATTAAAATTGATCTTCCTCCTTTTACATTAATTGGTGCAACAACTCGAGCTGGTTCGCTAACCTCGCCACTACGAGATCGTTTTGGTATTGTACAACGACTTGAGTTTTATCGGGTTGAGGATTTGGAATATATTGTTAACCGTAGCGCTAAATTTTTGGGTATGGATCTGTCAGACGAAGGTGCGCATTTAATTGCCCAACGTTCACGCGGTACCCCCCGAATTGCAAATCGACTTTTGCGCCGTGTACGCGATTATGCCGATGTAAAATCAAAAGGCGTTATCGATCAAAAAATTGCGACTCAAGCGCTTGATATGCTTGATGTTGATAACGAAGGATTTGATTATATGGATCGCAAATTATTGCTAGCCATTATCGAAAAATTTATGGGTGGGCCAGTTGGTCTTGATAACATTGCAGCAGCTATTGGTGAAGAACGCGAAACGATCGAAGATGTGCTTGAGCCATTTTTAATTCAACAAGGCTATATTCAACGAACGCCTCGTGGCAGAATTGCAACACCGCATGCATATCGGCATTTTGGCATTATTCAAGATACATAAGTTGATTGTGTTCAAGTTATTATTAATATTTTGTTATAACATATTGTTTATTATTCTAACACCGCTATAACGTGGTGTTAGTTATTGAGATGTTTATTTGATGTCGTTTATCCCAACTCTTTTTCAGTAAAAATCCCACTAAATAAATCAGTGCTTAAATAACGTTCGCCAGAAGATGGCAAGATAACCACAATAGTTTTACCGGCGTTTTCAGGTAATTTTGCTAGGCGGCCTGCTGCAAAAACTGCGGCACCAGACGAGATCCCTGCCAATATGCCTTCTTTTTCCATTAATTCGCGAGCGGTATCAATGGCTTGCTCGTTGGTAACCTTTTCAACTAAGTCAATTAAACTTAAATCTAAATTATCAGGAATAAATCCTGCACCAATACCTTGGATCTTGTGTGGCCCAGGCTTTATTGGTTCGCCAGAAAGCGCTTGGCTAATGACTGGTGAATTAGAGGGTTCAACGGCAACAGCCGTAATATCCTTTCCTTGGGTGTTTTTAAGGTAGCGTGTTACACCAGTAAAAGTGCCCCCAGTTCCGACGCCAGCAATAAAAATATCGACTTTACCATCGGTATCTTGCCAAATTTCAGGGCCTGTTGTTTTTTCGTGAATTTCAGGGTTAGCCGGATTACTAAATTGTTGTAGCATAATATTTTTTGTAGGATCACTGGCAACAATTTCTTCAGCTTTTTCGATCGCGCCTTTCATTCCTTTGGCCGCTTCGGTCAATACTAAGTTAGCACCAAGTGCTTTAAGAAGCTTTCTACGTTCAATGCTCATGCTTTCAGGCATGGTTAATGTTAACTTGTAACCACGAGCAGCTGCAACAGACGCAAGGGCAATACCAGTATTACCACTGGTTGGTTCAACTAATTCAACGTCAGAATTTAATAAACCTCGTTTTTCAGCATCCCAAATCATATTTGATGCAATGCGGCATTTAACACTAAAACTCGGATTGCGTGATTCGACTTTGGCTAATATATTTCCATTTCCAAAATGTTTTAATCTGACTAACGGCGTATGCCCAATGGTTTGTGAGTTATCATCAAATATGTTACTCATATCAAAATCCTTAATTAATCGCTTTAAAATAGAATAGTATTATACTACTGATTATGGATGATCATTATTATAAATATTATCCCATAAAGACGATACTAATTAATCATTATAACAATATTCGTTTTAGTCATAATAAACCACTTTGTGATAAGAAGAATAAACACAATCATCGTATAACGTAATTCTATTTTTATCGTAATTGGTAGATTTTTTTGACATTATATTAATCCAATTAATAGATTAATATAACGCAATTTAATGAGAAAACGACTTAAACCAACAAGAGCAAAACCCAAAATAATAATATTCGGACCATTCCCAAAGTCTTTAACTTGTACCCTGCTAGTGGGTAGTCTTACAGGAATACTGTTGGGGTGTTTTTTTCTTATTTTATTTGTTTTTGTAATTGATTTTTATTATGTCGAGACTTTGCTGTTTTTTGACGCAGTTAATCGTTTTTTAGGTTTGAATTTATTGAATTTTGATAGTTTTGTATGTGGAATTTTTTTAATTACTAGTCTGTTGTATATAGTGAAAATGCTTTTTTCGCCAGTTTTTTCTATACTTAGCAATAATAAAATTATTGTATCAAGAAAATTTAGGCGAGATATTTGTTATGATATCAATAGTGATCTTAATGTTAAAATTACTATGCGAGTATCTCATCAGAAAAAAGGAATGATTAGCCCTAGATATTATTCATCACCCATAAATTCATGTTTGTTATGTTTGACTTTCAAAAATGATAAGCTTAAGTTAAATAAACGTTGGGTAAGTGGTTTTTATTCGTATGAGGGAGCAAGAGCATTTATCTACGCTTTGGAGAGTATTCAGGTTCAATTTTATTTTAAAGGCTATAATGCTAAGTGTTTTTGTCGATTAATGGGTTTTAATTCATCAAATAATTAATAATAATTTATTAAAGGCTGATAATTAATTTTATGCATTAGTTATGTAACTATTGTTTACGACATTAAATTGGCTTTTATTGGAAATCATTGATATCACTTTCCATCTCAAACTCAATTTTTTTAATTGCTTGTTCACAGCGGTAAATTCGATTATCAAGTGCAGCTATTTTGCTTTGATTGATAACTTCAGGCGATAGCTCTAGCTCGTATTTCATTTCTTGTAGTCGGCGTAAGTAATCTAAATGACGCATGTGCTTTTGTGCTAAAGTTTCTTCAATAACATGTTTAGGTTCTTTCTTACGTAAGTCATGAGTAGCTAGTTCGCGTGTTAGAGCTGTAATTTGGTTAACTAATGTGTCGGATAAAAATGTGATTTGTTCAATTTTTTCTGATTTAATATTGGCAACTAATGCGTGATAGGTTTGTTTTATTTTTTCAAGGTAAAACGTTTTGTCTGTCACAATTTTATTGGTTTGAAATAGTTGCTCATCAAAATAGGGCTCTTGAAACCGCTGTTCGTTTACCAAATTGATCTGTTGTTCTAGTTGATCAATTTGATTTTTTAGGGTAGTGAGTAAATTTGCCATTGTTGTTAGTCTTTATAATAAGGTGAGGAATCATCATCTTGCCCAAAATAATCACCTAAGTGCAATTTGGCTAAATTTATAATGTTCATAAATGCTTCAAATGTTAGCTTATTGTCGTCTGTGCTATTTTCAGCGATAATTTTTTTAGCAATCAACTTTAATTTTAATTGATTATAACAGTCAATTAAGTTAAGCGGTAAGGGCGATAGCGCACGTCGTCCTAGCCAAAATAACCCTTGTAAAGGCAAACTTAAAGCAAATAATATGGTTATTACTGTTACTGCAATTTGCGCTGGCAGGCAATATTGCCAAACCAGTAAGCCAATAATGATAGGGGGCAAGTATTTGTTTGCGGTTTTTATGTGTTTAATGATTTTTAATTCAGGAAATGAATGCATTAGTTGTTTGTCTGTCGGACAAAGCTTTATATACCTTACCCCAGCCTTAAATGTGTTTATTAGGTTCATCTTTTGTGGATTCCTCGACATTCACTTCTTATTGTCTTAAAATAGCGTTATTCAAATTGGAGACTCCTCTATTTTATCTCAAAAAGCAAGATATCAGAAGTCACCTAGTGTAGTTGCATTGATTTTTATCATGTGCTGAGTTACCAATTTTGATTGGTATATGTCTTTTTATTCAATCTATAGGAATTACTATGTCATCAAGTAATAACGCTCTTGTTCTTAATTGTGGAAGTTCATCATTAAAATTTGCCATTATAAACCCTGAAAACGGCGATGAATTTTTATCTGGTTTAGCTGAATGTTTTCACCTTCCTGATGCACGTATTAAATGGAAGCTTGATGGTGTTAAAGGCGAAGCATCTTTAGGTGCAGGTGCTGCACATAGTGAAGCAATTAAATTTATTGTTAATAGTATCTTCCCTCAAAAACCAGAATTATTAGATAGTATTAAATCGATTGGTCATCGTATTGTTCACGGTGGTGAAAAATACACTCAATCAGTTGTAATTGATGATTCAGTATTAAAAGGCATTGAAGATGCATCAGCATTCGCACCTTTACATAACCCTGCACATTTAATCGGTATTCGTGAAGCATTTGCCGCATTCCCACATCTAAAAAATAAAAATGTAGCGGTATTTGATACAGCATTCCATACAACAATGCCAAAAGAAGCCTATTTATATGCTATTCCAAACGAATTATACACCAAACATGGTATTCGTCGTTATGGTGCGCATGGTACAAGCCACTATTATGTAAGCCAACAAGCAGCAAAATTATTAAATAAACCTGTTGACCAAACCAATGTTATTACTTGCCATTTAGGTAATGGTGCATCAATTACAGCGGTTAAAAATGGTAAATGTGTTGAAACTTCAATGGGTTTAACTCCGCTTGAAGGTTTAGTAATGGGTACACGTAGTGGCGATATTGATCCAGCGATTATGTTCTTCTTACACGACAATTTAAAAATGTCTGTTGCTGATATTAATAATCTATTAAATAAAAAATCGGGTTTATTAGGTTTAACGGGTGCAAGTAGTGACTGCCGTTACGTAACTGATAATTATGAAACAGATGAAAACGCTAAAAATGCTTTAGATGTTTTTGTTCACCGTTTAGTTAAATATATTGGTGGTTATGCAATGCTTTTAGATGGGCGTTTAGATGCTATAGTATTTACTGGCGGTATTGGTGAAAACTCTGAAGAAGTTCGTCGCATGGCGTTACAAAAATTAAGTATTCTTGGTTTTGAACTTGATCAAGAACGTAACCTTGCAGCGCGTTTTGGTCAAGGTGGAACAATCACTAAAGATGGTTCTGCAATTGCGATGGTGATTCCTACCAATGAAGAGCTTGTTATTGCTCAAGATGCTGCACGTCTAACTGCTTAATAAATATTAAAACCGCCTAAATGGCGGTTTGTTTTTATACAATAAAAGATTTAAGAGGTAATAATTATGTCTCGTACAATTATGCTTATCCCAACTGGCACTAATGTCGGGTTAACAGGTGTGAGTCTTGGTGTTATTCGAGCTATGGAGCGTCAAGGTATTAATTTAAATGTGTTTAAACCTGTCGCGCAACCAAGAGCTGGTGGCGATGCGCCAGATAATACCACAACCCTAGTGAGCAACAATACATCAATTCCAACACTAAAACCGCTTAAAATGAGCCATGTTGAAAACCTATTAGGTTTAAATCAACAAGATGTGTTAATGGAAGAAATCGTTGCCCTTTATGCCGAAAATACTAAAGGAGCTGATGTTGTTTTAGTTGAAGGTATTGTGCCAACATCTGATTATCCTTTTGCTAATGAACTTAATAATAATATTGCTAAAACTCTTGGCGCCGAAATTATTTTTGTAGTTAATATGGGCAAAGATACGCCAGAACAACTTAGAGATCGCATTGAAATTGCGCGTTCTAATTTTGGTGGTATTAAAAATGAAAAAATTATTGGTGTGATTGTTAATAAAGTCAATGCGCCAGTTGAAGAGCAGAATCTTGCTCGTCCTGATGTGGCAGAAATTTATCATACGCCTAAATTTGATAATAAAAAAATCACTATCGATGATTTAAATGCACACAGCCCATTACCTGTATTGGGATGTATTCCTTGGAATATGGATTTAAGTGCTTGCCGAGCTGTGGATATAGCTAAACATTTTGATGCAAAAATTATTAACGAAGGTGATATTAAAAACCGTCGTATCAAGCATATTTCTTTCTGCTCACGTAGTGTTCCTAACATTATCAGCCATTTACAGCCAAATGCACTTTTAGTAACCTCAGCTGATCGTTCAGATGTATTAGTTACGATTAGTTTAGCTGCAATGAATGGAGTATCAATTGGTGGTGTTTTATTAACTGGTGGTTATGAAATTGATGAAAAAATTGCAAAATTATGCCAACCAGCGTTTGATACTGGCTTACCTGTGTTTACGGTTAAAACCAATACTTTCCAAACCTCTATCAATTTACAACAATTTAATTTAGAAATTCCTGTTGATGATAAAGAGCGCATGGAAAACACACAGAATTTTGTTGCTGATCATATAGATGCTAAATGGATTAAATCATTAAATGAAATAGTGAACTCTGCACGTCGTTTATCACCACCCGCTTTCCGTTATCAATTAACTGAGCTTGCTCGTAATGCGAAAAAAGTAGTGGTATTACCAGAAGGTGATGAGCCAAGAACAGTTAAAGCAGCAGCCATTTGTGCTGAACGTAATATTGCAAAATGTGTGCTTATTGGTAATCCTGACGAAGTGCGTAAAGTTGCCGCTTCACAAGGTGTGACTTTAGGTCAAGGTGTTGAGATCGTTGATCCTGAAAATATCCGTGAAAAATATGTTCCTCGCCTAGTTGAATTACGTAAAAACAAAGGGATGACTGAAGTTATTGCTCGTGAGCAATTGGCTGATAATGTTGTACTTGGTACGATGATGCTTGAAGCAAATGAAGTTGATGGTTTAGTATCAGGTGCGGTGCACACAACAGCTAATACTATTCGTCCACCGTTACAATTAATTAAAACTGCACCAGGCAGTTCCCTTGTTTCATCGGTGTTCTTTATGTTAATGCCTGATCAAGTATATATTTATGGTGACTGTGCAATTAACCCAGATCCAAATGCACAAGAGTTAGCCGAAATTGCCATTCAGTCGGCTGATACAGCAATTGCCTTTGGTATTGAACCTCGCGTTGCGATGATCTCCTACTCAACAGGTAGCTCTGGTCAAGGTGCTGATGTTGAAAAAGTGAAAGAAGCAACACGCATTGCTCAAGAAAAACGTCCAGATCTTATGATCGATGGTCCATTGCAATATGATGCTGCGGTAATGCCTGATGTAGCAAAATCGAAAGCACCAAATTCACAAGTAGCAGGTAAAGCGACTGTATTTATCTTCCCTGATCTTAATACAGGTAATACTACTTATAAAGCAGTACAACGTTCAGCCGATCTTGTTTCAATTGGGCCAATGTTACAAGGTATGCGTAAACCTGTTAATGATTTGTCTCGTGGTGCATTAGTTGACGATATTGTCTACACCATTGCATTAACAGCAATTCAATCAGCACAAGAACAAAACGCTAGCAATTAATTTTAATCGTATATTTTAATATCAATAAGAGGTGAGCAATTCACCTCTCTTTTCAATGCCATTTTTTACTAAGGTATTATTCATTTCTAAAATAATTTAAAAATTTTCAATTTTAAAATTAATAAAAAAGATGAAATTTTATTTCTAAAAAAATCAATGTTTTAATAATTAAATTCTTTTTTAAATAAGTGTTTTTTTTAAATTATATATTATTCAAAAACTTGCATAAAATTTGCAAGTATCTCAAAAACAGGAGTTTTAGAATAAAATCTTTATTATTTTATTGGCATTGTATTTTTATACTTCAATAAAAATAATATGTTAACTAAATAATATAAAATATTATTAATAATAAAAAATAAAATAATTTAATTTAGTTAATTAAGTAATATAATGGTTAATAGCTTCTAAAAAGGTGAAATAGATGAGCGATTTTAATCAATATGTAGATAGAATTATCGCACCAAGTATATATCCTGATACTATATGGAATGAAGCTGAAGTATTAGGTGCCATGATTTGGTTATGGAATCAAAATCCAGCTTATAAAAAAGTGGCAATTGATTCAGCTCTAGACATTTTACAACCTATAATTCGTTCTAAAAATTTTGCTTTAATTGTTCATAACAATAAACCGTTAGGTTATATAAATTGGGCATATTTTAATAATCAGGAAGAGCAACAATATCTCAATAAAGAACTACCTTACGTTAATTTCGTTCATTGTAATCAACCAAATAAATCCAAGCGGTTATGGTTACTTTCTTTTTACTGCCCATTTGGGCTGCATGAAGTTTTTTTAACAAAGTCAATTTGTAAAAAAGTACTAAAAAATAATCTTTGTTATTTTGGTTATCACAAATCTAAAAGTAATACTGTCATTAAAAAAGTTCAATGTTAAGTTTTTAAACTAACTACCACATATAAGTAACTAATTTTTATATTATTATTTTTATTGTATAAAAATGAATATGTGATCTCGCCACGTTTTATCATCAATTAAAGGTAATAATTATGAACAAAGTCTACCAAACAAAATTTAATATTGTTACAGGTATTACAATTGCATGTTCTGAATTAGTTCGAAGAGCTTGTAAATCAACTGCCACAGTTGTATGCCTAGTCTCTTCAGCTTTAGCCATCCCCACTTCTGCATTTGCTTTAGATTGTACAGCAAATGCTGATAGGTCATATTTAGTAGGTCAAAACATTCCTAGCTGTAATAATATTAAAGCAGCTAACGTAAGTCAATCGGGTAATGCTGGCTTTTATATCCTAACAAGAAGTAGGCTGCATGAAAAACTTGATGTTGGGGATACAATCTTAACAGCAAATGTTAATGGTAATTATACAGGTTTAGCAAATCAATATACTTATGGCGTTTCAGGAGGTTCAATTAACGCAGGCAATTTAAATTTTACTATTACCAACAACGGTCAAACTATGGGGCTTGCAACACATCACAATGTTGATCTAACTGCCAAAAATGTTGAATTAAATATAACTGATAATTACACCCATGGGAGTAACTCAAGCGGTAATGTTGCATCATATAGTATATTGGCCGGTTCTTTTGCTGATGCAGGAGAAAAAGACACTTATAACGGGAAATACAGTACAATTACTGTCGATAAATTAAAAATAAATCAAACAGCAAAAGGTGGTAAAACTCAGCCGATCTTAAATAATGGTATTCGTGCTATGCAAGGCGCCTACGAAAATTCAGGAAATGGTTCAGCAGGGCAAGTTATAGTCAATGATGATTTAGATATGACATTAACAGGAAATCGCTCTATTGGAATTTATGTCTCAGGTAATCCAACTAATCATGATACTGCCGATAAGGTTGGTGCTAGTGGGCAATTGACGCCAAAAGTGATTTTAAAAGGTGGGAAAAATACAATCACAATAAATAAAGGTAGCGACACATCGGCGTTAAAATGGGATAGTGCGGCTATAAAATTAGGTAAAACACGTAACACCGGCGAAGGTGCTGGTATTTTAGAGTCTTATGGAGAATTAACGATTGATACAACTAATGCATTAGAAGGTAGTGGTATCAAAATGATTCGTAATTCATTGCTCAAAGCAGATTATGAAAATAGTACAACGATTATTAAAACAGGCGGTTATGCACTTGAAATTGGTACACATGATGATGCCAATTCAACAGGACAATTTGAACAGGCTGCCTCACATGGTGTGAAAGCCAGTTTTAAAAATGCCATATTTACTACTACTGGCACTAGTGCTGATCCTGTAATAAATGGTTCTATAGGACGTAAAGATTTAATATTTGTTGATCAAGGACAAGTTGACACAGTTTTATCTTTTACGGGGGACAAGACAGACCTTACCGCAAATGATGCAGGTTATATTATTAATGTAAGTGGTAACTATACTGCACCTAACTATCAATTTTTTTCTAATACTTATGATTCAAATGGAACTGAACTTGGGCACGATGCATATCAAGGATCCTCAGTCACATTTAATGCTTCGGGTAAAGGTAGTATGACAGGGTTAGTTTACAAAGGTTTAGTAAAAGTTGAAGAAGGGGAAGTTTTAGATACCGATGTAAATACTGTGCTTAATATTAATTTAAATGATAATTTTACGTGGAATTTGAAACCGAATGGTACAAGTAACATAGCAAAATTTGACAAGGTTGAACTGAATAATGGTGCAACAATTAATGGTGCTTTTGCTGATGTAGGCAGCAATGAATTTATATTACAAGGGGATGTTATAAGTAATGGTGGTATCATTAACTTAGATAACCATTTGCATGGAAAATATAATGATATTTTAACAATTGATGGTAATTATATGGCTTCTGGTATTGCGATGGTTAAAATGAATACTCTTTGGAACAATCCAATTGTAATGAATGATGTTAATGAACAATCAGATATACTAAGAATTACAGGTATGGCAACAGGAGTAACAAAAGTCATTCCGATAGGTTCGACAGGACAAGAAAATATCATTGATGGCAATATCCGCCAAATAGCAAGTATTATTAATACAGATCCAGTAATTTATGTTGGGACAAGTAGTAATGAACAAGTATTTCAAGGCGTTGCACATACTAATGGTGCAACCGAAGTGCAATTAGCCAAACGTAAAACTGCAAATGGAGATGAATACTATTGGACAATGAAATCAGGTAACCCAATACCACCAACACCAACACCAACACCACCACCAATACCGTCAGTGCCATTAGCCCCACCAATTGATTCGGCTAAGGCTAAACCTATTTTATCAAGTCCAGTTGCTGGTTACGTTGCTATGGCAAAGGTCAATCAAGAACAAGGGCTTTTAAGTATTGGAACATTACACGAACGACGTGGGCAAGATATCAAATTCAATTCTTCCAGTTATAATGACAACAATAAATATGCAGGAGAAACATGGGGAAGAATATTAGGTAAACACCTTAAACAAAATGGGAAAACACGTTTAAATTATGACACAAACATATATGGGATCCAACTAGGTCATGACTTAATCAATAATATTGAAGAAAATGGAAGCCATAATCATGTTGGTCTGTATTTGGCATATACTAAAGCCTATACTGATTTTTCTGACAAATATCGAGCTGAACACGGAAGAATTTCTCATAGTAAACGTACAGGTAAAGGTAAATCAGAATCAGTAAACTTAGGATTAACCAACAGCTATTTTTCTATCGATAATAGTTATTTTGATTTAGTGGGGCAATTTTCCTATTTACGTAACAAATATGAAGCACGAAATGGGAATAATCCTCACGCCCAAAATGGTTTAAGTATGGCACTCTCAGCCGAAGCAGGGCATGCTTTTATAATAAACCAAAGTGACATTAAGCAAAACTATTGGTTAATTGAACCTCAAGTTCAAATGGTGTATCAATATGTTGATTTAGATAGCTTTAAAGATAAATACAGAAAAGTGGATCAAAATGGTCAAGATCTGCTTAGAGGGCGAATAGGGGTTCGGCTCGCTTATAATCAAAGCAAAGATCATCAAACAACAACACTTTATGCTATAGGTAATATTTGGCATGATTTTATCAAACCCAATGATGTTGATATTGGTCGAGATAGTTTACGCGAAAAATATGCTAGCACATGGGGTGAATTAGGGCTTGGAATCAAAGCTCCATTAGGTCAAAATATGTACTTATACGGCGATACTCGCTATGAACATGATTTTGGTAGTACTAAACGTCAAGGTTATCGAGGAAATATCGGTATAGAACATAAATGGTAAGTTTTTTTCCATCATCAAAACTTATTTAAGAAAGTTATTAATATATACGTGATTATGGTCATAATAGTAATTACGTATATATTCCTTTTTATTATCAAAACAATATATCAAAAATCTCTTAATAATTTGTTCTCATTTATCATCATTGTGTTAAGTAATTCAATTGTCTTGTAAAATAAAAAATTTACAATTATTATTTAATAAGTTTAATTTTATCGCTAGATAATATAATATCATCTCTTATTTTTTATATTATTTCATATCTTAGGAATAAAATTGATGAAAAAAGACATTCACCAACAGCGCATATTAATCCTCGATTTTGGTTCACAAGTTACCCAATTAATTGCTCGACGTATTCGCGAAATCGGCGTGTATTGTGAACTGTGGCCGTGGGATGTATCAGAAGAAAAAATTAAACAATTTAATCCTAAAGGTATCATTCTATCAGGTGGTCCTGAAAGTACCACCGATGCTAATAGTCCCCGAGCTCCCGAATATGTTTTTAATGCTGGCGTACCTGTTTTGGGTATTTGTTACGGCATGCAAACTATGGCAATTCAAGTTGGTAAGGGCGGTCAAGTCACTGGTTCTAACCAACGTGAATTTGGTTATGCTAAAGTGGATCTTATTGGATCGTCAAAATTAACTGATGGTATTTTGGATAGTACAAGCGAACAAGGCATTAATCAACTTGATGTCTGGATGAGCCACGGTGACAAAGTAACAACCTTGCCTGATTGTTTTACACTAATTGGTCATACTGAAACTTGTCCATTTGCTATTATAGCTAATGACGAAAAACAATTTTATGGTGTTCAATTCCACCCAGAAGTGACTCACACGGTTAAAGGTTTCGAGTTATTGCAACGTTTTGTGATTGATATCTGTCACTGCGAAAAACTTTGGACACCATCTTCAATTATTACCGATGCCATTGCTCGCATTAAAGAAAAGGTTGGTAATGACAAAGTATTACTTGGCTTATCTGGAGGGGTTGACTCTTCAGTTACAGCATTGCTATTGCACCAAGCCATTGGCGACCAGTTAACTTGTGTATTTGTTGATCATGGTCTGTTACGTTTGAACGAAGCACAACAAGTTATGGATATGTTTGGTAATAAATTTGGCTTAAACATCATCGCCGTAAATGCCGAAGAGCGCTTTTTAGCTGCATTAAAAGGTGAAGCAGATCCCGAAGCTAAACGTAAAATTATTGGGCGTGAATTTGTTGCTGTATTTGATGAAGAAGCAGCAAAACTTAAAGATGTAAAATGGCTTGCGCAAGGGACTATCTATCCTGATGTAATTGAATCAGCCGCGGCTGATACAGGTAAAGCACATGTGATTAAATCACACCATAATGTTGGTGGTTTACCTGAAGATATGAAAATGGGCTTAGTTGAACCATTAAGAGAGCTATTTAAAGACGAAGTACGCAAAATAGGTTTAGAACTTGGTTTACCTTATGACATGCTTTACCGCCACCCATTCCCTGGTCCAGGTCTTGGTGTGCGTGTACTTGGTGAAGTTAAAAAAGAGTATTGTGACTTATTACGTCAAGCTGATGCTATTTTTATTGAAGAACTTTATAAAGCTGATCTATACCACAAAGTAAGTCAAGCCTTTACAGTGTTCTTACCTGTTCGTTCAGTAGGTGTAATGGGGGATGGTCGTAAATATGATTGGGTTGTTTCACTGAGAGCGGTTGAAACGGTTGACTTTATGACTGCTCATTGGGCTCAGTTACCATACGAATTTCTTGGTCGAGTTTCTAACCGCATTATTAATGAAGTTAACGGCATATCTCGTGTTGTGTATGATATAAGCGGAAAACCGCCAGCGACGATTGAATGGGAATAATTGCATTTAATATCATGTAATCTCATATTGTCTTTTTTTGTTATTTTAAGCCTTGTTTATCAAGGCTTTTTTATCTTATTTAATCTCATATAGTCTCATTTAAGCTTGATTTTTTTGACGGTAGCTTTGACGGTATCGCAATTTGAACATAGAATATTTCACTAAAATTACCGACATGAATGACGGTATAGGAGATAAATATGTTAACAGAAATCAAGCTTAAATCAATAAAACCAAAAGACAAACAATATAAAATTCCAGACCGAGATGGGTTATATGTTGCCGTATCTAAATCGGGCACATTGTCCTTTCGTTATGATTATCGTATTAATGGGCGACGAGAAACGATTACCTTTGGTAAATATAGTGAATTATCACTCTCTGATGCAAGAGACAAGCTAATTGAAGCAAAGAAATTAATTGCAAATGGGCTTTCACCGGCTAAGGAAAAGCAACGTGAAAAGCAAACAAAAAATAATGATGTTTTTGGGTATTGGCTTGAAAAATGGTTTAACGATACTGGCTATGCTGATAGTACTAGGGATATAGTCGGAGGGATAATAGTAAGAGATGTTACTCCAAAATTTGGTAAATTGTTATTGTCAGAAATAACGCCAACATTACTTAGGCAATATTGTGAAAAATTAAAAGAGCGAGCCCCTGTAGCAGCGGTGAGGACACGGGATATTGTTGGTATGGTCTTTACATATGCAAAGGCTAGAGGAGCTAATTATGATAACCCAGCCGATTATGTAAAAGGAGCTTCAATAACGACTTTTGCTCCAAGGGATAGAGCATTAACAAAGCAAGAGGTGGGTATATTTTTTAACACCATTGAAAATTAGTAAAACGTCTCTACAATTAAAGATCGCACTAAAGCTAATTATGCTAACAATGACAAGAAAAAGTGGAATAGTTGATGCAACGTGGGATGAAATAGATTTTAAAAATGCGGAATGGACAATCCCTGCCGAACGCATGAAAGCGAGCCGGCAGGGAGCAGGTAGGCCTCATGTTGTTTATTTATCTAAACAAGCAATCGATTTGTTTATGCAGTTAAAGATATTATCAAGCGAATCACCATTTGTTTTACCAAGCTTTGGACAATCAAAGTACGGGAATATATCCAAATCATCAATAAACAGAGCCTGCACACATACTATTCAACTAGCTCAAAAGAACGGTTTGAATCTTGATAATTTTACTGTGCATGACATGAGAAGAACCGCATCAACTCACCTACATGAAGCTGGATACAATTCTGACTGGATAGAAAAGGCTCTAGCTCATGAACAACGAGGCGTTAGAGCTGTTTACAATAAAGCTGAATACTCAGAGCAAAGGCGAAAACTATTACAAGATTGGGCTGATATGATAGATAAGTGGACTATTGAATATACGAGTTAGCCTTTTCTTGTAGCCAATTTTTTACTTGAGCTTCGTCCCAGACGACCCTTTTGGCTGATATTTTTATTGGTCGAGGGAAGTTTTCTGTTTGTATTTTTCTATATATTGTTGCTCGGCTAAAGCTTGTTATAGTGCAATAGTCTTTACTTGATCTGACATTTAAGTTATTTTATAACACAAAAAGGAGAGTCAGAAATGAATCAAACCGCCAAAATCATTAAACCTAAATTAGGACTACTAGAATTAGCTAAGCAACTCGGTAACGTTCAACAAGCTTGCAAAGTCATGGGATACAGTCGAGATAGCTATTATCGCTTTAAAAAATTGTATGAGCAAGGGGGTGAGCTTGCGCTTCAAGAAATCAGTCGTAAAAAGCCTATCGAAAAAAATCGGGTAGAGCCACATATAGAACAAGCCGTTGTCAATATGGCCTATGAATATCCAGCTTATGGGCAACATCGAGTTGCCAATCAACTCCGCCAAGAAGGCATAATGGTGTCAGGGAGTGGTGTACGCTCTATTTGGCTACGTCACGATTTAGAAAGTTTTAAAAAACGCTTAATTGCGCTAGAAACCAAAGTGGCACAAGAAGGAT
>NZ_FMBA01000061.1 GCF_900094935.1 Gilliamella intestini | reverse complement strand
AAATTGGATTTATTTCATTCAGACCGCGGTAAAGAGTTTGATAATCGGTTATTAGCGGATTGTTTTAAGACATTTAATATCACGCATTCATTAAGCAGGAAAGGATGTCCTTATGACAATGCGGTAGCGGAAGCGACATTTAAAACAATTAAAACGGAATTTGTAAAAGGCCAACGTTTCAACTCAACGGCTGAGTTACAACGCGCTTTTTCGGCTTATGCTTATTGGTATAATCATAAACGATTACATTCTTCGTTAGGCTACTTGCCTCCCGTTGAATTTAAAAAACACTTACCCCTTAATTTTTTTGTTTGAAAATGTGTTGCCATTCCAGTTTGAAAAATATGTTGCCATTCCACAGAAAAACAATATATTGTTATATAGAAGATTATTATGGAGATATAAAAGATGTTTATAAATATTATGGCTTATCTCCTGATCCTAAAGACACTGTAAGAAAAGGAAGAGTGAAAACACAATGATTCTAAATAAAATGCCTTGTTTTGTTTTGTTTTTTTTTACTTTTTTTACGTTAATAGTTTCAGCTCAAACAGAAAAAGAAGAGTTAGATCAATTAATGCATATATGGGCAGAAAGAGATTTTGCCGAAGAGGTCAGTATTGTTTCTGACTTTTTGAAGAGTAAAGGTTATAAAATTCCAAGCGAAAAAGAGTTTAAAAAAAGAAGCTTGGATTATTTTGGAATTGATGTGGAATCAATAACATTTGATTGCCAATATATGCTTAGCAAATATGATTATAATTGTTTTACTAAAAATGGACGTTTTTTACTGACATATACTGAATCATTTCTGATAAGTGAATATAAAGGATTTGATGTTCCCCTTACTCCTAAGCAGGGTTTAGAGTTATTAAATAGTCCTGATAATGAGTATTCCCCACATCTTATTGCTTATAATAAATTACTTTTTAATGATAATGCTGATACTTTTGTAAAAAACTATTTTTTATCAAATCGGAAGAGTTCGTTGCAAGAGGTTGTGATTTATTTCAATTATGAAAAAAATAGTTTGTTATATGAAGTTTCATTACCTGTATGGGATGACGACCTGAGAAATATGTGGCACTTCATTTTTTATAATAATCCACAAAAAGAATATCGAAAGCGTTTATTAAATGATTTGTATATACAATCTGGTGAATATGTTATTTCAACTTTATTAAAAGTTTTGTCTGATAATTGGTATATTTACCCAAAAGGAATTCCTATTTCAGAAAATAAAAAAATAACGATTACCCCTACATCACAAGATAAAGCTTTATTACATCTAATTAAATTACAAAGCCAGCATCAGAGCAAGGAAACAAGTTTGGTTGATAGCCAACGTAAAGCCTACCAATACCTTGTTAATTTTTACGAAATAGATAATAAACTTGAATCAAGGCTTAAGGAAAATAATTATTATAATATGGGGCTAAAGGTATTAGCTGAAGAACAAAAAGTCATTTCCGAAAGTAAAAATATATTAATAGAAAACCACTATATTACGAAATCAAATGATAATTATATTAATTTCCGCAGCGAACCAAATTCTAAAGCACCAATTGTAAACAAATTATTAAATAATATAGATCTTATTAAAATTAATGCGCAAGGTGAATGGTTATATGTCAAATTAACAGACAATCCTTCAATGAAAGGTTATATTCATCTTAGTCAATTAGAATATAACAATAATAATTAATTGAATGCATATATCAATAACTATAATTAACTAGGTTAAATAATAATGATTAACAAAATAGGAAAGAAACTTATTGTAGTTCTGGTTTTTTTTTCAATAAATGTGTTAGCTAATACAGAATCAGAGTTTGCATCAGCTAATTATTCAGATAAAACCATAAATGTGATTTCAGAACTACTTCAGCAAGAACATTATCAACCACTTAGTTTTGAAGAATTTAAACAAAAAATTGATGATTATTTTGGTTCAGATACTGGCGTTAGCAGGAATAATATTTGTCAAACACATATTGGTGAAGATAACTATTATGGCATAACAAATAATGATAAATTTATTTACCCTTGCTTATTGATAAATCCATTGGTGAATGGAGCATTAGATAATTCAAATAATAAATATGTTCAACAGTTAATTGTTTATAATAAACTACTTTTCAATGATGATGATTTTGCTAAAAAATATATATTAAATCATAAGTATGATTATTTACCTGAAATCGTGATTAACTTTAATTATGAAAATGATGCTTTATTATATGAAACAGTTGTTGTGAATCCATACATTTCCGACGAATATAAATGGCATTTTCTATTTTATAATAACGAGTTAAAAGGATACAGAAAACGCTTTTTAAATGACATACTATTGGATAAAGCTTATTTTCGAGATTTATTGATATCTTTATTTGTTAATTGGAATGTTGAATATAAAGACCTTAAAATGCAAGGAAAAAGGGTGAGAATCCCACAATCGACTAAAGATAAAGCACTAATTCATCTAATTAAATATCGAAGCCAATTACAAAATAATGGTGAAACTTTAGAACGTAGCCAACACTTAGCCTATCAATATTTGACGGATTTTTTTAACAAAGATAATCAATTAAAAGAGAGATTAGAGAAAAATGGATACTATGACATGGGCATAACAGTTTCGGAAGATAAACAAAAAGTAATTTCTTATAGCCATGATGAATTATTGGAAAATCATTATTATACAAAGTCTTCAGAGAAAGTTATTAATTTGTTAAATGAGCCAGATATAAAATCTCCTATTGTTATGAAATTACCAAATAAAACTGATGTGATCAAGTTATATTCAAAATCTATTGATAGAGAAAAAAATCAAGAATGGTTATATGTAGGTTTAGCTAATGATCGAGCAACAAAGGGTTATATACATCTTAGCCAATTAGAATTTAAGGGTAAACATTTTTAATCGCTTATTATAGTTATAGACTACGATGTTAAAGCAATAAAAGATTAAATAGTGATTAGAAAAACAAAAAGATTATCCTCATTTTGAAATTACTTTTGGTTATAAAGCATCGGAATTATTAAAAATAATATAATAAAGGAGAATTAGATAATGAAGGGGATATTATATTTGATAAGCATTAACATTTTATGCTTATCATTCGGATTAAAAGCTGAAGAGATGACACTTGAATCTTTACATGCGACAGAAGGTGCAGTGTTAAATTGTATGAAAAAGCAACTTAATCTTAGGATTTATGGTGAAACATACCGTGCAAAAATTGTTGTTAGTAAAAGAAAAGATTTATTTGAAGTATTATCAAACACTGAATACTACAATATACCAATTGGTTATCATGATGAAAATTTAAAATCTGAAACCGTTTTTACTGTTGAAAGTAAATATTTTATTAAAGATAAGGCAATTATTTCTGCAATATCCCTTGATCCTATGTATAAAAAAAATGCTAGTGATGATTTATCAATTTTATCAGATGCAATAAGTGAAGCTCATGAAAATCAAAAATGTTTATCATGGGATTTTTAGTGAATCATTAATAATATACGTGATTTGTTGTAAAACTTATCAGATAACAATAAAACATAGAACGAGTAGTGAGCATCAATGAAGTCTACTGGAGCATGACGGCTTGATAGCGATAGAGGAAGACAACACAACCAAAGAAAGGATTGATTGTTGTGATTTAGTGCGAGACATGTTGACTGAAAAAACAAATGCGGAATATAGATGGTTTCATTCTAATGGTATTGCTTTAGAGAATAGTTATACAAGATATCATCCAATAAAAGGACGTGATGATCAAAGTATAGCGAGCGTTTGGGTTCATTATGATGTTCGCGTTTTTGAAAGTAATTTTTTAGAAAATCAGTTTTTTGTGAAAACAGTAAAAGATGTCAATGGTAAATATTTAAAAGAGTTAGTTAAAAATTAGGGGTATTAATGGCATGTTTGGATTTCATCTTTATATAATTAAAAAAAATATATCGTTAGCAAAACTTATTTGTTTATTATATATTTTTTTTAATTTTTCATATGTCCACGCAAAAGATATTAATCAAGCTTATTGGATTTTGGATAAATATATAGAAAATGGTGCTCTAATACACAAAAATGATTATAACTCTGATTATTTGAACAATCTACGAGTTAAACTAATTGATAATATCATTTATATTAATAATAATCAGTATAATGTTAGCGTACATCGGACATCTGATATATCCCAATTACTTACAAAAAGTCTAATAGAAAATCCAATTATCAACGAATTTATTTTACCAAGTGGGGATGTAAATTATTTACAATTCGATGATGTTTTAGACGTTGATTTAGCTAAATTATTATTGCCAAAGCATAGATTGATTTTTGGAAAAGAACAGTTATTATTTATAAATGAATCTTTAGTTGCATCTTTTTTAAAACCCAAAAACAAATATTCATTTCAAAAATTAAGTAATAAATTTCCCTCATTAGATTTACCAATTAATTCTCAAAGATCAGGGGATTTTGTTAAGGATGAAAATTATTATAATTATCCTCAAAATATATCAAGAAGTTTTTCATACTATTTAAAATTATTCGATAACGATAGTTTATATGAACAGTTAAATAATTATTTAATTAATTTAAATGGAATAAAGTTACCCCAAATTAATAATACAATAAATCCAATTTTAATAATTGGCACACAAGAAAATGAAGAGGAAATAATTTATCTTTATCTTTTATCAGAACAATTTGATTTTTTAGATAAAATTATATTGTCATCTCTAACTGGCATGACAAGGCATAATTCTGCTACAAATGATTTACCAACCGGATTTATTGGTTATAATATAGACAATAACTATTTTATCGAACGTCGACAACGCTTTGAAGATGAAACCATAGAAGTACAACATTTCCAAGTTACAAAAGAAGGAAAATTTCAAGAGTCACCTGTCACTTCTAATTGCTATATCAAATTTGCCATTAAAGATAAAAATAAACATTCAGCAAAAAGTCTGTTGCTAACTAGTAAACAAGCAAATAACTATTTACGTTTTGATGGCGGAAGATTAGATGAGCTTGATAGTATCACCTTAACCTTAAGTCCTAATGAAAAAAAGCTTTGTGTCAATTATCAACAAGCTTATTCAGTCACCTTTGATAAAGCAAATTCAAAACAATTTTTTGGTAATGAAAAATTATATCAACAGCAAGTAGCAAATTTTAAAAAATATAACATTGATATTAGCCAAGAATTGGAATATGTCACATTTAAAAATATTAATAAAACACCACTATCTAAGTTTTTATTAAATGGTAATCAGGCAATTTATATGAAAAATACATTATTTTTTGTTAGTGAAAATCATTTTATTGCTTACAGACAACCAACAAATGAGGAATTAACCTATCATTAATGATACAAAAGCATTAGTGAGTCACCATGAAATTCACCTTAGCGGACAAACTCCCGGAAAGTGAAAAGACTATCATATTAGTTGAAAAAGAGGCAAGATTAATTCAAGCCTCTAAACCTGATGGAACTTTACCGGCAGGATTGGGGATACAGTTTATCGGCGACGCTAATCATTATTACGTTAAAGTCAAGCCAGAATATACATTAAAGTTATCATCAAACCTTTCTGTTGATGCAACTAAAATGGCGATTAATGGGATAAATGGCACAGTTGAAAATAAGAAGGGTGAAGTTAATAAGCACCGTTTAACGCAGACAGATAAAACGGATCTGATTAACCGTTATCAAGCGAATTACCCTGAATTAACCCTAGCTGATATTCCTGATGAAGTTGAATTAGTGAGTGGTGTTTCGTCATCGAATGATAATAATGATACGGAATTAACGATTTGCTTTGTGGTTGAAAACAAACTGGCAACTAGAAAAAGAACAGCGCATCAAACTCTCGTTATGGTGGAAAAAAGTTGCCGAAGCCCAATCAAAGCAAACAGCAAACACCAAACAAACGGGTGCGAATACCACTACCCCTAAACTGTCTAATCTATCAACTGACGGCAAGGCGTGGTTTATTTATCCAGTGGCGATGGTGGATTATTTTTCAGGCGTAGGCATAGCTACTTATCATATTTATCATGACGGAAAATTGAAAAACATATACCACAAAAAATACTAACAGGATATGAGCAAAAATATAAATACGTTTATCATGATAAGAATAAAAAGATACATGAGTTGGGTATTTTTACTGTTCATGTGACTAAGGCTATGGCGAGAGGAAATATTCCACAAGCACATAATGTGGAATTAATTAATGTTAACGAGTTTGAAAAGGGTTACATTTCATCTGATGGTAGTGTTAAAGCAAAATTTGCAACATTTAATAGTGATAGTCATCGATGGTATATAAATCCTGATTGTTTTGCAGGGTTGCTTGGCGCTATGTTAGAACTAAATGCTGATTATTTAGGCTTTAATGGATTTAGCACTCATGATGCTAAATCTGTTCAGAGCAAATCTCATATAAATGGGGTTGCAGGCGACCTAAGGTATATATCAGAAAATCAAAATGGAGAGAGAACAGAATTAACTGATTCTTTTTTCGATTTTAAAAAACAAGAAGAATTTAATACTGCATTATATAAGTTTGGTTGGGCTAGAACGTCATTAATGTATTCGGAATATTTCACGTATAAAAAACACGCGAATACATTACTAAAACATACAAGACATATGAGAAAAGATCCGCCAAATGGATATAGACATCACCATCATTTACATATATGCTGTTTTGATTTTAGCTTAATTATAAATGTACAGGATTAAAAATGATCAGGTTTCAATTTTTCTATATATGCATTTTATTAATCTCGTTTTTTTCTTTTGCAGAAGATAAAAATAAAGATTTTAATAATATCCTTTATGAATTTAAAGGATATTCAAAAAAAACATCTTCCTATCATTCTTTGAAAGACTTTTTTGCGGATAATAATCAAATATATGATGAAAAGAATCCAATAAATGCGCTTTTTGATCCCAACACACCTTTATTAAGTATGGTTGAACATAGAAAACCTTACACAGGTAAAGCTATATTATTTAAAAAGCTTCCGCTTGATAACAATCTAAATGTGTTCCTTTTTGCTTATTGGGATCATAATGATCAAGATTCATATTATAACCTTCCAACTCTTGAATTACAGATTTTTGATAAGAGTAATAAACTGATTAGCAAAATGATTGTTGTGGATGGTGCACAAGCAGAGTGCTCAATCAATAAAAGAACACGTATTTATAAAAATAAGAAATTTGAAATAATAGAATCAGAGTATTGCATTGATATAGAAACAGACAAGCTTATGACTGAACAACATAAGGTAAGTTATTATTTTATTGATGATAAAGGTAATATTAATTGAATAATTAGGTACTTTCTTCATCACTTTTATTAGCTTATATTAAATAATATCCTAATAAAAAAGAACACGATTTATTAAGATGTTGAATTAGGCATAAATAGCATTAAGGATAGTTAACAATGAAATTTTTTGAACGGTTTATCATTATCTGCCTATTATCATTATTTAGTGTAAATATGGCATTTTCAGAAAATTTAAATAGCGATTTACGCTACTATCATAAAATTAAATTACCTTATTCCTCTAATGAATTAAAAAAATATTATTATTGGGGAGAACACGGCTTGTATCTTTCCCCTAATATGCCATTTCCATTAAGATTTACCAATAAAGAATTTTCATTTAAGCCAAAGTTATTTGAAGATCTTACTAAAACAACTTTTTATTTTCCTCATTGCTATTTTTATCATAAGAACATTTTATATAAAGGCATTATCCAAATGGCTATAGGTGAAAATGATGAAAAAGTTTTTACTTTTCAGATATATAGTTATGATAATAACGGAAATTTGTTGGATACAATACTTTTGTACAAAATTAAAAATGGCGAAATATCTTATTGGAATGATTTTGTAATAAAGCCTGATGGCAAAATATTAATTAAACAACATCAACAACAAAATCTTTTTGAACCCGATGAAAACCCAAAAGATAAAAAAGTTTATACAACAGAAAACAAATATCAAATGAGTTCTTCTGGCATTTTTAACACAATAAAGGATTAAGTAATGAAAAATTTATTTTTTATTAATATAGTGTTATTTTTATTTAGTTTTTGCTGTTATAGTCAGGAAATTGATGTTATTGAGAACTATAAAGGTAAATCTTTTCTTAACTCGATAGATATCTCTAAAATAACAAAAGATTGCGAAAAAACTGATAATTTTTGGCATATTACAAATACTGAACGAGAAGAAATACTTGAGCGTTGTCCAATTAATCAAATGGCCTCATATTTTAATAATTTATATGAAATTATTAGAAATAATATTGTTATATATGATGTAAATGATTTAAAGCTTACTATTAATAAAAAAATCTATAATAAAACCGTTAATAATAAAATATATCCGGTTAAAGAGCTTAACTTATCCATTTTTCATAAAGGAAACTTTAAAGATAAAATTACATTGGCAAATAGTTCTTATGATGTTGAAGGTTATTATTGGTTAAGTAATCAATACTATTATATTTCGCCTAGTAAAGATGTTTATTTATTATTGGTCAAAGATATTGATACTAGTGTAAAACCAATATTCTGGAAGCATTATCAAATAGATGAAAAAGACTTACAATTTCAACTTAAAGAGTTATTAATTGACGAAGGTTATAAATATCAAATTACTTACCCCGATCAATTCAAAATCCTCGAAGGTTCGCTTGAAACATCAAAATTTCAAATTAATAAACTAAAAAATTGTTATCAAGAAGAATACTCGACTAGTTGTAGTATAGATTCCTATCGTTACTATCATGACCTTTTATCTCAAAAAGTCATATCGCTTAAGGATAAAAAAACTAATTTTAATGAATCTATAGACAAAATAGATAAACAAATTAATGAAATATGTTTATTAATACCTGCTCCTAATTATTATTATGAAACTGAGGGATTTACTTATAACATTACAAAATGTTTAACAGAACAATTAAACAAAAAGATAGAAAAGTTAGCCCAAACATTATTAGAGTGAAATGAAATTATATGGCATGGTGGGGAAACCATAATCCGTAAAATTAGTAATTGTGATGTACCGGCGGTCTTAGTTGTTGAAAATGGCGATGATGATGCCCCACATAAAGGCTATGTCAAATTAACCTCAGTGACATCATCAACTTTAGAGCCAGGAAAGTTAGATAAAATTGTGGTATTAAAAGAGCCGGTTCCAATAAAGAAAGGCGATTTTATTGGATATATAGGACACAATGTGAGTCAAAGCAAGCGTTTTGACGAGCCTAAAGAAGCGCCGTTATCGAACATGAAACGGGCATTAGATACCAACTTACCACAACTGGCACACGTTGAAGTATTTACCTGTGATGATTTACCAGCGTTTATTACTAAAACCCGCACCTTAGCGGACAAACTCCCGGAAAGTGAAAAGACTATCTTATTAGTTGAAAAAGAGGCAAGATTAATTCAAGCCTCTAAACCTGATGGAACTTTACCGGCAGGATTGGGGATACAGTTTATCGGCGACGCTAAT
>NZ_FMBA01000060.1 GCF_900094935.1 Gilliamella intestini | reverse complement strand
GCCATATTGACAACGGCTTGTTCTATATGTGGCTCTACCCGATTTTTTTCGATAGGCTTTTTACGACTGATTTCTTGAAGCGCAAGCTCACCCCCTTGCTCATACAGTTTTTTAAAGCGATAATAGCTATCTCGACTGTATCCCATGACTTTGCAAGCTTGTTGAACGTTACCGAGTTGCTTAGCTAATTCTAGTAGTCCTAATTTAGGTTTAATGATTTTGGCGGTTTGATTCATTTCTGACTCTCCTTTTTGTGTTATAAAATAACTTAAATGTCAGATTAAGTAAAGATTATTACACATTATCAACAGCGACGACGATCACAATTTCGTATTCTATCAAACGCAGAAAACGCTATACGATATTGCCGATTTTGTGATGTTAGAAGACGCTGTTGAGTATTGTTGGTTGAATTTTGCCCTTTAAGCGTTCAGAGTTATAAACCCAAAAACCATTACTTGAAATTAACGACACGATCAGAACAAAGATAGTTATTGCTATTTTTTTATTCATGATTACGCTCTATCAAATAACTCTTTTTCAGCTTGGCGACGTTGAGTCAAACCAAGGTTCGGTTTTTTAACGCCATTTACCCTGATTTTGTTCCACACCAAAAATTGATTAGATGCCCCTGAATAATCCCCTGCATTTAATTTTCTTAATAATGTTGAACCAGTAAATGCAGTAATGCCAATATTAAAAATCAACAAAATTAGAGCATCAAATTGATTTTGATTGATCGGTACCTTAACTAATTTATTCACTGCATTTTCAAACTGAACTAAATCACCCGTTAGGAAAATTTCAGCTTGCCCGATTGTTATTTTATCGCCCTCTTTTACTCCCGTAGTATGACCCCAACCGATAGTCCAAACACCCGCTGAGCATTGGTATGCTATTAACCGTAATCCCTCAAACGACTTTAATTTAGATTTTCCATTAATGCTTATTTTCATTCTTCCTCCTAAAATTAAATATCCTTGGCCATGTTGCATTTTTAAATGCGCCAACAACATTACCGTTGTGTGCCAATAAAACAGCCAGAATAAAACTTCTACCTAATATTTCCGTAAGATCAATTATTTTAGGTTGACCTATAAATACAAGGATTGGATCTGAAATCATTGCAAGCATTAATGAATAAGCCAACAGAGACGGAAAGAATCTAAACTTTGACTTACCTCGTCTATAACAAAACAGCACACCTGCAGATGATAAGCTCAACAAAACCACGCCCCATTTAAGAAGTGGTTGCACAGAGTTCATATCGAAGTTAAATAAACTAGCTAATAGATACATTAATCATCCCTCCTAGTATTGGAGAGCCATTTTATAATTGAACTAAAAATAGATTTTTCGACATCTTTATTCTCTAAAAAATGCACCAGCACTTTTACAATAAATGCGGAGGACAACAACGCACCTAATGACTGATCAACAGTTAACTGAACAAATGGGACCAATGCAGCTATAATTTTCCCAACTGCATTAGATGTCGTGATACCAAGAAAAAATGACAAAATAAAATACAACCACCGCCGACTCAAACTAATATTATGACTAGATGTCATATATAGTGTTGCACCGGCAAATGAACTAATTATTACTGGATATGCGTCAGATCCAGACACAACACCAATAGCGCACATTACCGCTAAAAATGCTGATGTAGTGGCTGGCTCTTGCATGTTTTTACCCTTTTAACTTAAATAGTTGTTTTCTTTAATTTCTGAAACTGTTTTCAAAAACGTTTCTTCTTCAAACTCAACCCCAAGCCCAAAGCGACCTAATTTTTTAGCTGCTTTTAATGTCGAACCTGAGCCCATAAAAAAATCAGCGACCAAATCGCCATCTTTAGAACTTGCACTTATTATCTGCTCTAACATTATTGATGGTTTTTCACAAGGATGCTTACCTCGATAATAAGCGACTGGCTTATGCGTCCAAACATCTGTATATGGTACATGCTTTGTCACATTAAATGGGCGCCGTAAGTGTTCGTATTCTTTTTTTAAATCATCATACTGCTTAAATAGAAATTCATAATCATGGCTTAATACAGAATATTCACTTGTTAAAACGTTACTATTTTCATGCAACTGACCTTTTTGTATTTTTTCTTTTGCTATTTGATTAAATAATTCTTGCAGGGCTTTATACTGTTTTTCATTCGGTAACTGCCATTGGCTTCGACTGAACCAGTGCGAACACATTTGTGAATTAGTTGCTCTGTTAATATCCGCAGCAGAAACCCCAAGTTCATCACGCGCATTCCTAAAATACTCAATTAGTGGAGCAAATATAGTCTGTCGCAAACTCTCACACTTTGACGCGTAGCCAACTTGCCCTTTGAATTTACCTTCTGCATTATAATGCTCAGCAAAAATAATACGCTCACTAGATGTACAATATGCTCGTAATGATTCTTTATGTTGCCGTAACCATGTTCCATTAGGCTTTGCCCAAACAATGTGATTTAAAACATTAAACCGTTGTTTGATTAATATTTCAGTTTCAGCGCACAAGTGGGGACCACAGAACACATATAAAGAACCTGCGGGTTTTAACACTCGCCAAAATTCAGCAAAGATATCATCTAGCCAAGTTAAATAATCATCTGAAGTTCTCCACTGATTATCCCATTTATTTGTTTTAACTTTGTAGTACGGAGGGTCAGTTAAAATAAGATCTATATGATTATCGGGCAATGATTTAAGCACATTCAGACAATCATCATGAATCAATGTTAAGTTATCTATTTGAATTTGATCGCTTTTTTTACTGGTCATTTTTACAGTAGTCCTGTAGAATATGTCCCGCTGATCAGCTGGGGCTTGGTTGATACTCATGACCAGACGCGTGGGTATTGATGACTGCTACATGCAGCAACATGTATCAGTCCCCCATCACATAAAGAAAGGTGGCGAGTTGCAGCGATATAAACACGTGGAGCTATGTGGAGTAATAGCGTTTATATCTCTCGCCATAATTTTTGGGCAATAAAAAACCCCAACTGAGTAAGCCGGGGTTTAATTTGGATGCGAAAACCGCAATATAGGCGTATTATATGTCGCTACACAGCGACAGTCAATCACATAAAATTTATTTTTTATATAATAAGGATAATTTTTTTGAATTATAAGAGATAAGAAACATGTCAAGAAAACTTCGATTTATTAAACCATCACTATATCCAAGTGAAAAAGTGCAAACACTCACGTTAGAACGAATAAAATATAACTATGAGAACGGAATTACAACTAATTTAATCCCCGATACAAATATTCTTATAGCCATGGAAGAATGTGCTGATAAGAAAGTAAATAATGACCAAGATAGAATTAGAATTTTGAAAGATAATGATTTAATAGAGTTATTTAACTTATTGGGATTAAACTCATACTCAAATATTGCATGGTGTCCTTTTTTTTCTTTATCTGAAATGCCCGGTAAATATGCAAATTATAGCTATAAAAAACTAAAATTATTCGATAAAAAATTTAAATTCGAATGTGCTTATGAAGAAGATAATATCAATGATGATACATTTGATAAGCAACAAACCAGAAAAACGATAGATAATTTCACTTCAGGGCAAAAATTAATATCTTCTTTTTCCTACTGTTCATTGTTATTAATTCAAATTATTGAAAAGAATCTAAACAACTCAACTTTTGATGACAAAATTAATCTCTATATTCGTATTGTTATAGATGAACTTGATTTAGTGTCTATGAAAGAATTCTTTATTGCTTGTATTGTTTTCTACTCATCATCTGCAAGACAAAACAATGGTCCTTATAAAGAATTAATTAAAGATATTAAAAAGAATTTTTATTCTGGAAAAAAATCGAAGTCATTTAGTAAGTTATCACCTTTAGAAATAATGAAGTCCATAGCATCAAATGGCTCTTTTGATTTAGCACTTATAAATATATGTAACATTGGTGATTTTAATGGAATTGATGGCGAAAAATTAGATAATTGGATTGTTTCTTTCGATAATAAATTATTTAATCTTGTAAGGCATTTTCCTCATTTCAAAAATGGAAAAGGTGAAAGTTCACATGTATACTATAATAATCTACTAGAAATTATGCCGGAACATAAAGATAGACTTTTGTCTATTATGTCATTATTAGAAAATAGAAAAAATAAAACCCTGAAACTTGAAAAACTTCAAAATGAACCCTTAAATATATACATGAAAGAAATTGAGTTAACTATTGAAAAATTTCATAAAATGGCAATGTATGGCATCTAAAAAAGCCCTTTCGGGGCTTGTTTTATTGAAAGTATGGTAATACACGTTGCCAAGACAAATCATTTTTATTTATCTGGGTACTTTTCATTTTACTTTGTACTATTTTTTTGCAAAGTTGAGTTAAGTTACGGTATTCTCTACTCATCGTATAGTATAGTGAGGCTTTTTCAGATTTTAACACTCTAAGTGCTGGCTCTATTTCTTCAATTTCTCTACGCATATGCTCTGCTGCTTTATAGAGCCAAGCAAAATCACAAAGCTCATCGCCAGTTAACGCTTCTGGTTTTATTAATAATCCACCTAAAAATTCAATTGCATTATCAAATTGATTTAGAGGTAAATCTTGATAACGAGGTATTTTGAATTGCTCATAGAGCTTAGTGTAAATTGCTTGATAATGCTCACCTGTTCTATATGATCGTTCGTTTACTGCTTGTTTGATTTGCTGTTGCTGTTCGAGTGAGATTGTATGAGGGTATTGTTGAGCTACTTTGGGCATAAAGTGATTATAAAGTACATCGAAACATTCTAATTGATATTGTTCAAGTGTTGCCCTAATTTCTGGTTTTACTCGACTAGTTTCAATACCAAAAAGCCAACCGTTGATCATTGAAATTGGTAGGCAAACGTACTCTTGTAAACCTTGTTTTGAAGGTGTGGTCATCATGACCATACCTGAGCTTAATACTTGATGTCGCTTGATTCTTTTAAGCTGAGCAGCCCAATCTAACCCGATATTTTCACACACAGGCTTCATTGCAATATAAGGTTTATTTTTGTAATTAAGAACGATTAATTGTTGATTGTGAAACTGGATTGTTTCTAATTTTGTGTTTGACATATTTACATCCTCGTTGATTTTATTATTCCCCATGTTGATTGAGGGTGGTCGGGTGCTTCAACACTGCAACGAGACAGCCTGCATTATTTCCTTTCGGTATTGTATTATGCACGCCACCCGACCATAAAATCTGGACGTAAAAAAACCGCTAATCTGTCGGGTGCGGAAGTCCGCTCGTTGTTTTGGTGTGTTGAGCACCAACAAGCAATATACAACCCGACAAAATTATTGTCAAATTATAAAATTACATCACTTATTACATCATGAATTTTAGCGAACACATAAATTTCAGCCATCTTTAATTTGTCACAAACAAAATCTTTACTTTTATGTGTATTTTTGGCTAATTGACGACAAGACTGTTGATTGATATAAATTGATTTAAGAATAGAATAAGAAATAGTATCTATTTTTGATAAGCACAAAATAGCTTTATCAACTATTTCAGCTTCATCTTCACTTAGTAATGGTCGAGAATCAAAGCCATTATTATTGTTAAGTATTGATGGGGATTTATAAGGGTATTCTAAACCCGTTCTCATACTACGTCTAACATTAGCCCATGCGACAAGGACTTGTTTAATATCTCTCTTCATATACTCTCCGTAAAATTATAGAGAGGACTTTCACAAAAACAGTCTGCACTCTGTTTATTGCTCAAACTCCACAATAATGTCATTTTACCATCTAGATATATAGACGTAAAGAAGTCCAAAATTATTTATCAATAAAATTTAAAAAATTATTGTTACGTGATTACTTTCATCCCAAAAACACGATCCAAAAATTGAATTAACAATAATATTTGTGAACCGTGCTTTTGTTCCCACTCTTCGGCATTCTTATGCAACTCGTTGTGATGAATTCTGCAGAGTGGCAATGTAAAGATATCATGCGCCTTTCCTCCCATCTTGCCTTGTCCATAACCGATTATATGGTGAGGATCATCAGCTTGTTTACCACAGCATACACACGGTTGAGTTTTTACCCATTTGGTATATTTTTCACATTCCCAACGTTTTAATTTTGGCCTTAACATGAATGATTCCGGTGATTCAGGATCCACTGCTATTTTCTTAACTGGTTTAAATAATGCTTGTAGTTGTTGGTGTGTGTTATTTATTTCATTTTGTAATCTAGGTTTTGAGCGATCATCACTAGCGACCAACTCTGATTCTTTATAAACAGATTTTATCTCTTCAATTGGTCTATTATGCAGTAATCTTGCCATATTCTCAGGTATGAGTTCATGCAGTTGATTGATTACAGCCCACCACGCTAATTCTTGAATTGATAATTGATGGTTACTATCGTGTTTTAACTGGTTTATAACACATTCTATTAGAAATTGTTTTAAGTTGCGCTGTGCTAGCGTTTTCACCTTATCATCAATAACTAAATCTTTATTGTGATGCCAGCACACACGAATAGCCGAATGACCAACTTTTTCATTCACTAATTCATGATGACAATACTCACCATCTTCTAACTGACATTTATATCGTTGATTTAACCAATAATCAAAGTCATATAGATTTTTTAGTTTATCAATTACTTTGTCATGTAATATAAATGAATCGATATATTTATTATTTAATAATGGTTGTTCATCTTGAATAATGCCCGATTTAATACCTGCGTGTTCCTCACCGCTTTGAGAAATAATAATACGATTACCTGTGCACAGTTTTTTTAGTAACTCTGCACCAGGTTTAAGAATGACTAGTCCAAGTTCTGGTTGGTAATATGGAGTAAGTATTGCTTTCATTATGCCACTTTAGCGTTTTGCATTAGCTTTAGTAATTCTTTAAATCTACTATCATAAAAATGAGGCTGCGTTTCTCTAGGGTTATTCGGTGGAGTAAGATTTTTACCATATAACAATCCATACGCAGTAATTGACCAAAACTCTTTTTCTTACCTGTTTTAACACTCTTGCGTTTATTGCGCTCAACAATGCCTAAATCTTTCAATATCGCATAAGCCACTGTCGTTTTTAATGGAACTTCATATTTTTGTAATAAATGCGTTAATGAAAAAGATACACGGCTAGAACCATCGACTGAGTCACTTGGTGCATCTATTGCATAATTAGGTAATAGACAGGGTATACCTGAATATTTTTGTAATTCTTGGTACCCTTTTAATTTGGCTGAATTAGATAAATTTAAAGTTCTAGATGCAGATTCTAAAATCATCAATCCGATATTAACTTTATCCACTTCTGATGATTTTCTAGCTACAACAGAATCAAATGTACGAATAACCTTTAGATTAAATGTGGGGCTAATCCACATTGCATAGGCATAAACAAGCTCTTTACAAGCGTATGTCCCTCGCTCAATACCACCATGCACCACTTCCAAAGCAGGAATTCCTGCTTTGACAAATTCTTCAGTTATTTCTTGTATTAATTCTTGGGCTTGTTTATTTTCAAGCCACAAAGATGGGCGGTTTTTATTTAGTTGTCCTGATGCTCGATGAAGATCATTTAAGCAATACAACCCCTGCTTATTTTGACGAATAATAACATTTTCAATAGCAATTAATTGATTCATTTTTTTAATACTCCACTTTCTTGTTTTTCACATAAACCAGTCTGCAACTCTGACTCATCTGATAAATTACATAACGTAACAATTACCCCAAATTAAACCATGACAATGGGTATATTTATTACAACCATTTTTAGGTTTATCGTTTATATCAATACCATGATGACACTTTCTTTTGTTATCATTAGTATTCTCATAATAATCACATGTAGCACATGCTTTTTTATCTGGATTATAAAAACATTTAGATTCATGTAATTTCATACCTTGTTTAGTTCGCAATGCTTTCTTACAACCACTGTACCCACATGCGTATGCTTTAATTTCGTACATTTACTTCCCCTTGTTTTATATTAATAAAATTAATACCAAGTGGAAAATAGAATAGGAGATCACCGATTAACGGAAATATTGATGTGGCATTACCTGCCACCATAGAAGATTGGCTATACATTTTAATACTCCACTTGTTTTCAATACACGCTTAACATCTGCATTGTTAAGCACCTTTTCGCAATATGTCAGTCTGCACTCTGACACTGTTAATATATACATTATATAAAATTATAAAGAAAATAAAAGATGTAAGATGGTATGTTTACTGTTTTTATTGGCTGATAAACTTGAAGAGATAACAAAGAGGAATGATGACTCCGAACAAATAAAGTTAAATTTTTATCGTTCGGAGGCGTTATACGTATAGTTAGGAAATTACAAAATCAACATTTACGTTACACGCATCAAAATATTTAAAAATTGTCGCCATGTTTGCCTTGTCTGGATGCTTTTCTAATTTGTTTAAATTCGATGGTGCGACGTTCATTTTTCTAGCTAGCTCTGATTGTGTTAAGTTTGCATGTTCTCTGGCCTCAATTAATGCCTCACGCAATTTCCAAGCCCTGTCTGCATCTTCGTACGCTTTTTTGGCCTCTGGAGAATTGAGCATTTCTTTTTTTAATTCTTCCCATGTTGTGTTATGTTTAGTCATTTTCAATCATCTCCTTTAATCTTTCACGCGCTATTTTGAGTGCTGCGCTTGGTGTTTTTTCTGTTTTTTTCACAAATGCATGTAGTAAAAATATTACGCTTCCTTTTTGATATGCGTAGATAGTTCTCGCTATATTGTTTCGCTCTATGCATCTTAGCTCAAATAAACCATTCCCCAAGGCTTTGCTGTCGGGCATTCTTAATTGCCCCCTGACTTCCAACTTGTCAATCAGATTAGCCATTTTACCTTTTAGCTCATCTGATAGCTCTAGCAGCTCTTCTTTTGCTTGATTATGAATAATTATATTAAACACTTAAATACTCCGCCAGTTATTTAAGTTAATAATACCATTTTACATTATAAAGTAAAGTTATTTTTTTAAGTAAAATTATATTAAAATATAAAAATAAAGTTGGACTCTGTTTTTGATGAGAGTTACATTATCGTTATTGAAACAGATAACAAGTTTAAAAAAGGATAAAACATGAATAAATTTAATGAGATAAAACTAGAAGAAAAAGTTGAAAAATTACAAAAATTACAACGCGAATTGTACGCAGAATATAAAGAATTAATTGATGACAATGTTTTTATGAAAATGAATACTCGGCTCGAAATTTTGCAAACAATGCAACAAATACTAAAAATTGGGAAAACAACAGATAACTTAAAAAATAGTTTTTATATTGAAAAATTTGATAATTAAGAGGCAACTAAAGCATGAAAAAATTTATTAAATTATTAAATGATATTAGCAAATCTCACAATATAGCAATTAACGCAACGCTGTCGAAATCGACAGCAAATAAAAAAATTTGTTACGCTCATGTTGAGCGTTCTTCTAGTGAACTAGATCGTTATAATTCTTTTTTACGCGATATTGAATTATTAACTGCAAAAACGGGCGTAATGTTAACCGGCTCAATCAATATGATAGATTTAAATTGTTTAGCTGATTTTGATAGTTACAAAATCAACGGAAATCAAATAATAGCATCAGCAAAAGGTTTTAGTTTACGATATATTAAGCAGATTAGAATACATAAATTTAAATATGATAAATAATTGATTTTGTGAATTTGAAAAAATAAAAACCCAGTAAATCGGGTTTTTATTTATTTTTTATGCAGCTTTTTCACAAATGCTTATTAAAACCATTCCTTTATTATCGTTAAGCCAGTCAGATTCAATTCTTTTTATTTGACTATCATCAACCCAAACCCCTGCTGTTGTAAGTGAATCGAACAAAGCTTTAAAATAATTATCCATATCACGCCTAATATTATTAGGCGGATAAAATTCAACTTTGACAGCAACATTATCTGTAATTGGTTTAGGCTTCTTTTTTAACTGCTCATATACTGCAGCAATAACTTCACTTTTATATCTGCGACCTTTAGCACTTAATAACGTTCTTCCATTTAAATTACGCCAATACGTGTTCATTGATGGAGGGAATGGCAAAACCAAAGTTATCATTCACTATTTACCCATTTATGTTTTGTTGTGTTGATGCTTTTAATACCCAGCCTTGAAATGCTGATTCCATATTTTTTCTTAAATATCCGCCCTTTCGGTCCTTTCTTAAATGAATATCTGGGCACCCATTTTTGCGCATAGCATATTCAAATGATATTCGCTCATTGCTTATATTTATCATCGTTTAGCCTCCATTCTATTCACCAGAAATCTAGTTGCGTTATTAATTTGATCTATAGGGAGATTATCGATAATCATTTTATTAATACTTTGTTTAACCTTTGTTTGATCTTCAATGGTTAAATTTTTAGAAAATTCTACCGAATCAAAAATTTCATTAACTTGTTTTGGCCATACAGTACTCACCTTAGGATCTGGGATTGTGTCTTTGATTTTTTCGTAAGTATCAAAGATATCATTGCGGTTAACACAAGAAATTCGACACTCACCAAAAGAGCGAGGATTGAATACCGCAAATAATGAACCACGATTATTACCGTGAATTTTTTGTTTATTGTCGGCTCTAACAAATGAAATACGACCATTAACAATAAAATAAATTTCACTAGCTAATTTTCGTAATTCGTTAAACCATTCAACAGATGTATCAACGGGTAACAACATCACGGTACCAACACCATGATCCGCAGCTTCACGTGCTTTTTTAACCCATGGCAATATACGAGAGTAAGGTGGATTGCAAAACGCATAACCACTTTTTAGATGTGACCAACCATTGAGTAATGAATCGTATGACTCAGTTAAATAATTCAGATGCAAATGATTGTGATCACTAGCAGCCACGTCACACACAAAACTAAACCGAGCATTTAAATATTCATATAATTCTATCGGTGTTTGCCATAGATCTTTGATGTCAGAATCGGTTTTGCTTTTTGAATGTTTATAATCAACTTTAGGTGTAATAGTCTTTACTTAATCTGACGTTTAAGTTATTTTATAACACAAAAGGAGAGTCAGAAATGAATCAAACCGCCAAAATTATTAAACCAAAATTAGGACTACTAGAATTAGCTAAGCAACTTGGTAACGTTCAACAAGCTTGCAAAGTCATGGGATACAGTCGAGATAGCTATTATCGCTTTAAAAAATTGTATGAGCAAGGGGGTGAGCTTGCGCTTCAAGAAATCAGTCGTAAAAAGCCTATCGAAAAAAATCGGGTAGAGCCACATATAGAACAAGCCGTTGT
>NZ_FMBA01000058.1 GCF_900094935.1 Gilliamella intestini | reverse complement strand
GTGTTTTGCCAATATCGTTATTTGGCGGTTGAATACTTAATTATTGCGGTGTTAAATAGTTGTTTAAGTATGTTAGTTAATGAAGACCTAGATATTAGCGAAACGCAATATCTAGACATTGACCATGCCGATATTATTGCCCGTATAGACATGACCGAATGGGAAACCCAAGCCGACTCAAAACGATATTTAACCTTTTTAAAAGGACGAGTAGGGCGAAAAGTATCTGACTTTTTTATGGACTACCTAGGTGCTAATGAAGGATTAGATGCGAAAGCACAAAACAAAACACTGGTTAAAGCGGTAGATGATTACTGCCAAGAAATGCAATTTGACAAACAAGACAAAACCAACGCACGTGAAAGCGTCTACAATTACTGTCAAGCTCAATTGCAAGCTGGTGAAGAAATTGAGTTAAAAAATTTAGCCAACGAACTACCAATAAGTGACGATAACAACTTTATTGAATTTGTTAAAAATAGTGAATATGATTTAGAAGATACTTTTCCCGTTGATCGTAGTGCATTGCGCCAACTTAAAAAATTCTCGGGCAGCGGTGGCGGATTAACCTTAAGCTTCGATTCAAATTTGTTAGGTGAACGTATAAAATGGGATCCACAGACTGACTCACTGGTTATTAAAGGTGTACCGCCTAATTTGCGTGATCAGCTACAACGCAATAGCGGCTTGAACTAATTATCCGCTAATCATAAACTAACAACGTTATTAGGACAAAAAATGAAATACATTGGTGCACATGTAAGTGCAGCAGGTGGGGTAGATAACGCTCCGATAAATGCCTATCAAATTGGCGCAACCGCATTTGCGCTATTTACTAAAAATCAACGACAATGGCACGCCAAACCGCTTGAAACAGCCACCATCGACAGCTTTAAAAAACGCTGCGAAAAATATGGTTTTACCAGCAAACAAATTTTGCCACACGATAGTTACCTTATTAATTTAGGACACCCCGATAGCGAACAGCTTGAAAAATCACGCACTGCGTTTTTAGACGAAATGCAACGCTGTGAACAATTAGGATTAACATTACTTAATTTTCACCCCGGAAGCGATTTAAAACAAATATCGGTTGATGAATGCCTAGCACGCATTGCCGAATCGATTAACATTACGCTCGACAAAACACAAAATGTGGTTGCTGTTATCGAAAATACCGCAGGACAAGGCTCTAACTTAGGCTATAAATTTGAACATCTTGCACAAATCATTGACCAAGTCGAAGATAAAAGCCGAGTTGGAGTTTGCATTGACACTTGCCACGCTTTTGCCGCTGGTTACGATTTACGTACCGAACAAGCTTGCCAAGAAACTTTTGCTGAGTTCGAAAAAATCGTCGGTTTTCAATACTTACGAGGCATGCACTTAAATGATGCTAAAAGCGAATTTGCTAGCCATGTCGATCGCCATCACAGTTTAGGCAAAGGCAATATTGGCGAAGCGGCATTTAAATATATCATGCAAGACCCAAGAATTGACGAAATTCCTCTTATCTTAGAAACCATTGATCCCGATATTTGGGCACAAGAAATAAACTGGTTAAAGGAGCAGATGAATAGATGATAAAGAAATTATTCTATTTTTTGTTTTTAATTTTTATCCTAGTGCCACTGAGTTTCTATAGTTATGCTGAAAGTCTTGGTCATAATAAATTGAAAGAATTTGATGGTAGTGGTTATAGAAAAGATATTCGAGTATATTCGCTAGAATTTATTGATTATATTGAAGATGATCCAGGTTTTATGTTCATTTCATTATCTGACGATATTAATTTATATGATAAAGAGTATAAAGAAAGAGTCTTTTTAATTCCTAGTGGAAAAAGAAAAAACTACAAAAAGAAAGAATATTTATTGACCGATTCATATCGTGCTAAATTTTTTTTTGAAGTTGGGGTATCTGAAGACGATACGGTTTTTATTTACGACTATGAAAAAAATGATTTAAAATCATTTCCTATTAGTAGTTTAAAAGCTTTAGCTGTTGTTAATCCTTATAGCAGTGGTGACGGTCCTTTTTATTTATCTGATTATATGTTTGGTTTTAAATTAGATTCTAAAATAATTAAAGACCATCCATCTAGCCTTGTTTATATCGGCAAAGAAAACCCTTTTGTACAAGAGCAATTAACGCCTTTATTTTGGAACAAAATTGATGAACAGGATTTTCCTGTTCTTGATGAAGATGATGAGATTACCGCTTTAGCATTTTGGGGAAATATGGATAGTTTGAAAAAAGTAGACAGTTATTTGGCTGAAGCAAATGGTTTTCGTTTTTTTATACAAAACTATACCAACAAAGATAAAAGCAAGCTTATTCAAAGTGATGAAATCATAGCAAGGCATTTAATTATATTAGACTCCAACTCCAATATAATAACGAATGAGATTGAAGGTATAGCTGAAGGTGACATGTTTTACCCACTAAATAGCTTAAATAATAAAGATGAGTTTATATATCAATGGACAGGTAAAATTTTAAAGAATGAACCGCCTGTTGTATTTGGTTTCAAAGCATCATCATTTTCGTGTACTCCTGTTTTTCGATTTATGCATCCACTGCACGACTATTTTGTTCCAAGGTGTGATGCTCGGCATTAAATCGGGCAAATTATTTTTAGTAGATTAAAAACGAGCAAGCAGGTTAATAAAGTACTACTTGAATATATTGAAATCTATTATAATCATATCCATCGTCATTCAGCTAACAGTTGGATGACGCCTGAACAGCAATATTATCAAAACGATAAAATGATAGCGGTCGGCAGTGTCTGGTATTTTGGCAAGGATCAAACATTCAATCTAAAAGCTTAAATGAAATTTCTTTGGAAACAGCGACTAAATTAGATGAATTAAAAGATATTGATTTTGTTGTTTTTTTATTTAGTTATTTTGATGGATTTTCTCCTCATCTATAATCAGCTGCAAAAATCCCCATTAAACTGATTTGATTCAAGATAGCATTAGTCACAACCCTAATTCTACGTTAAAATAGTTAGTTTATTACGCAATAATTACCAAGGAAATTACATGACAACTGAAATGACAACACTCGACAAAATCAAAAAACAAATTGCTGACAATCCAATTATTTTATATATGAAAGGTTCGCCAAAATTGCCAAGTTGTGGCTTTTCGGCTCAGGCTGTGCAAGTTTTGTCGCAATGTGGCGAGGCGTTTGCTTATGTTGATATTTTACAAAACCCTGATATTCGTGCCGAGTTACCAAAATTTGCTAATTGGCCTACATTCCCACAATTATGGGTTGAAGGCGAGCTTGTTGGGGGCTGTGATATTATGTTAGAAATGTTCCAAACTGGCGAGTTGCAAACGCTTATTAAGCAAACGGCTGAAAAGCACAAATCTTAATCTCCAATCAATCAAGCGCGCCGGTTGAGCGCGCTTTTGCAAGCAACTCTTGTTGATGCCATTCATATTGAGCATCTTCGTACGCTTTTTTGACTTTGTCTGTATTGAGCATGGCTTTTTCTAAATCATCTATTGTTTTAGTGTGTTTGCTTGTTTTTAGTTTATTGCTCATTATGTTCATTTGTCTCTATTGGTGTATCGGTTTCCATTTTACTATCGATAGATACCAAAGGCCAACCTCCAAGCGATTTTAGTCGATTAACAATTTTACAAAAAAGTATAGCCGTTTTTTGAGTGTCGTATAGTGCACTGTGAGCTTGTTTGTGATCAAAGGTGATTTGTGCCATTTGGCAAGCTTTGGCAAGTACTGTTTGTCCAAAAATTAATCCACTGAGTGATGCAGTGTCAAAGGTAGCGAATGGGTGGAATGGATTGCGTTTGATTTTTGAGCGTTCTGCTGCTGCCATTAAAAAGCTGTGATCAAAGTGTGCATTATGCGCCACAATAACTGCACGCGTGCAACCGCTATCTTTTATGCCGGCGCTGACCATTTTAAATATCTCATCTAAAGCTTGTCTTTCATCCACGGCGGCTCGTAATGGGTTGCTGGGATCGATGCCATTAAAGGCAAGTGCAGTAGGTTCTAAAATGGCGCCATCAAATGGATTGACATTAAATTGTAGCGATTTTTCTGGTTCTAGCCAGCCGTCATTTGTCATTTTTAGGGTGATGGCGGCAATTTCTAATATGGCATTGAGCTTGGGATCGAACCCCGAGGTTTCAATATCAATGACAACGGGATAAAACCCCCGAAAGCGTTCACATAATTTGGCGTTTGGCACAATAATTTATCTTAATTCGTCAAAAAGGACTATTATGCCAGTTTTTAAACGGTTCGCCTAGCATTGGCTTTAAGCGTTTGTTGTTAATTTGTTTATGGTAAATATTACGCAAATCACATTAAGGCAAACGAGTTGATGCGTTTGTTATTTAAAGTGATTATAATCATCCCTTATAAAATTATTTTAAAACCGAGCAAGCAATGCACCATTTTGAATTAGAAAAGATTATTAATGATGAACTACAAATTACCCGTTATCGGGACTATGCGCCAAATGGGTTGCAAGTACAAGGGCGAAGGCAAGTTAATAAAATTGTAACAGGCGTTACAGCTTGTCAGTTATTATTAGATAAAGCAGTTGAATTACAAGCCGATGCGGTGTTGGTGCATCATGGTTATTTTTGGAAAAACGAAGTGCAAACCATTACTGGCATTAAGTATCAACGCATTAAAACGTTGTTAACAAATGACATTAATTTGTATGGCTACCACTTGCCGTTAGATGGCCATCCCACTTTAGGTAATAATATGGCGTTAGCTAATTTACTCGGGATTACGGTTGATAAGCGTGATGATATCACTGATCTACTTTTTACAGGTGTGCTAAATAGCCCATTGACGGCATTACAATTTAAACATCAACTTGAACAAGTATTACATCATAGCCAACGGCAAGTGTTGTTTTGTGGTGATAACGCGCCACAAGTGATTAAGCGTATTGCTTGGTGCAGTGGTGGTGGGCAAGATTATATTGAGCAAGCAGCACAAATGGGCGTAGATGCTTTTTTTACTGGCGAAGTATCAGAACGCACTATTCACATTGCGCGCGAATATGGTATTAACTTTTATGCTGCTGGGCATCATGCTACTGAGCGTTATGGCATTGAAAATCTAGGAAAATGGTTAGCAAGCGGTTATGGTATTGATGTCATTTTTGTTGATATTGATAATCCGGCATAACAAAAGTTGAATTTAATTAAGAAATATCGCATACTTATTCGCATATTTTATTCTTTACGTTGTGTTATAAACTAATAATATGAGAGGTCATTTTATGTTTACAGGAAGTCTGGTCGCACTAGTTACCCCTATGGATACGAAAGGAAATGTAGACCACGTAAGCTTAAAAAAATTGGTCGAATATCATATTGCTAATGGAACATCGGGCATTGTTTCGGTCGGTACGACAGGCGAATCGGCAACGCTTGATCATCATGAGCATATCGATGTGATTAAACGAACAATCGATTATGCCGATGGTCGCATTGCTATTATTGCAGGCACGGGTGCAAACGCAACGAAAGAAGCCATTGAATTGACCAGTCGGGTTGAAAATATCGGTGTTGTTGGTTGTTTAACTGTTGCGCCTTATTATAATAAACCAACGCAAGAAGGCATGTATCAACATTTTAAAGCCATTGCAGAAAGTACAGCGTTGCCACAAATCTTATATAATGTGCCTGGGCGCACTAGCAGCGATATAAAACCTGAAACCGTTGGGCGTTTAGCCAAAATTAAAAATATTGTTGCATTAAAAGATGCAACTGGTGACCTTTCAAGAGTTTATCCTACCCGTAAATTAGTTGGTCCTGATTTTAAATTATTAAGTGGCGATGACTCAACGTTTTTAGACTTTATGATTTTAGGTGGTGATGGAGTGATTTCGGTCACTGCCAACGTGGCTGCCAAAGCTGTTGCAACGGTATGTAAGCTTGCTGCTAATAACCAAATTCAAGAAGCTCGTGCTTTAAATGATACTTTAACGGCATTACATCGTCATTTGTTTATTGAACCCAACCCAACGCCAGCTAAATGGGCTTGCGCAAGATTAGGTTTAATGCAAAGCCCAAGCATTCGATTGCCTTTAGTTGCGCTAACTCAATCATCAATTTCGGTAGTTGAGCAAGCATTAAAAGAGGCAAATCTACTATAGTTTTGTATAACCTTAGTTTTGTATAACCTTTAATTTTAAAAGCAGATATCTATGTTAAATAACACATTGAACAAAATCCTATTTAAAAACAATGTTATTAAAAAAACGGCTATTTTAGCAGTTGTGACTTCTTTATTTCTTGTTGGTTGTGGTAATGATCAAAATTTTAAACGTGAAGTTGACGGAAATGAAGATTATCTTAAATCACCTGCTTTAAAACCGTTAATCATTCCAGAAGGTACTAAGATACCAGCTGAAAGTAATGAGTTTTTTGTTAATACAACTGAGGTTCGCGGTGATTTAGGAAAGAAGCTTGATATTAGACCACCAACTTTACCAATCTCAACTATCCAAGAAGCTTTTGCAATTTATAATAATGGCTCAGTCACTTTTAATGTGCCATTAAGTAGTAATGTGTGGGAGCAGATTCCTAATAGTTTAAATAAAAGAAATATTTTGATTGCTAGCCACGACAGTAATACTATCCAAACCGGCAAAAGCTTTATGGTTCGTGCTGACGAAGAGCAAGCGGTTGAAGCCTCTTATTCAATTAAACGTCAATTGCTAGGGGATACCGAAACAATCACTATTTCGATCACCTCGTTAACCCGTGGTACTGAAAATTTAATTTCACAACCGGTTGAAGTACAACGCTATATTGTTGGTTTATTTAATGACATCATGAACGATGTTGCGCCTGATTCTATGCGTATTGTGCCAGCAAAAGCACAAGATAAAAATGACGAAGAAAAGAACAAGCCTGAAAGCAAAAAAACAGCAACATCCGTAAGTGATGAAGATCAAAAATAGATTTGGAATTTAAGGAGCGAACAGCTCCTTAATTATTTATTGGTAATTGGTATAAGGTTAAAAACATGAAAAAGTTGGCTGAGCTTTATCGTGGTAAAGCTAAAACGGTATACACTACTGAAAACCCCGATTTATTAATCCTTGAGTTTCGCAATGATACATCCGCATTTGATGGTTTACGCATTGAACAGTTAGATCGTAAAGGCATGGTTAATAATAAATTTAACTATTTTATTATGAATAAATTGCGTGAAGCAGGTATCCCAACTCAAGTTGAGGCCTTATTATCAGACAACGAAGTACTTGTAAAAAAACTACAAATGGTACCAGTTGAATGCGTGGTACGCAATCGTGCAGCAGGATCTTTAGTTAAACGTTTAGGCGTTGAAGAAGGCAAAATTTTAAATCCACCTACCTTTGAATTATTCCTCAAAAACGATGCATTGCACGATCCGATGGTTAACGAGTCACACTGTAAAGCTTTTGGTTGGGCGAGCGATGATCAATTAGCTAAAATGAAAGAACTGAGCTTTAAAATTAACACTATTTTGACTGATTTATTTGACAAAGCAGGGCTAATATTAGTTGACTATAAGCTCGAATTTGGTTTATTTAAAGGCGAAATTACCTTAGGCGATGAGTTTTCGCCCGATGGTTGTCGCTTGTGGGAAACTGCCACACTAAAAAAAATGGACAAAGACCGATTCCGTCAAGGTTTAGGCGGTGTAATTGAAGCCTATGAAGAAGTGGCAAAACGCATTGGTGTACCTTTATAATGCTTGCGCAGTTTGATGTTTCTTTTTTTGTCTTATTAGGTTTAGCGGCACTGTGTTATTTAACGCACAATAACACAGTGACATTTGCAGTACTGTTATTGTTACTCTTTAAGTTAACACCACTAGCCACTTATTTTCCATTTTTAAATCAATATGGCTTAACCATTGGAATTGTTATTTTAACAGCTGCCATGATGGTGCCATTGGCTGATGGTTCGTTAAAAATTAGCGATATTGTTAAATCGTTTACTACTTGGCAATCACTATTGGCTATTTTGGTGGGTATTTGTGTATCTTGGCTTGGCACGCGTGGCGTATCGCTTATTGGTGCACAGCCAACTATTGTTAATGGCTTAATTATTGGTACGCTAATTGGCGTTGCGTTTTTCAAAGGTGTTCCTGTGGGGCCGCTTATTGCAGCAGGGATATTGTCGTTATTAATTGGAAAAAGTTAACCTATGCATACTCCCAACAACACTCGACAGCTATGGGTGTTACAGGGTGAAACCTCACAATTATTTGAACAACTTATACCCATCTTTGAGCAAAACGCTGGCGATTGGGTTACTGTTACGCATCAGCCTGATTGTTTGCCTTGTTCATTGATTGCGAACGTACTTAAACCTAATCAAACAAAACAATTATTGGGTCAGCAGTATCGGCATGCGGTTTTTGATGCAACGGCCGGATTTAATCTTGATGCTTTTGCCATGTTAGTCGGTACGCTAATAAAAGGCAGTGTGTTGATTTTGTTATTGCCCAATAACTTGGCTACTTGGCACGATCAAGACAGTTTGCGTTGGAACGAATGCCAAACCGCAATCACGGTACCTAATTTTATTGCACATTTAACCCAAACATTAGCAGAGTTTGGCATCATTATTAATCAAACCTCTTTGCCAAAAACAGCTGTATCGCCCATGTTTTTTGAGCAGGTGGCCGATGACAATTACGACTTAACTCAGCAGCAAACGACATTAAAGCAATTATTAAACAGTAATAAACAAATTAATGTCGTTGTTGCCAAGCGTGGACGTGGCAAATCGGCATTAGCAGGACTGTTTAGCCATTATCAGCGTTGTATTGTAACAGCGCCCAATAAATCAGCTTTGACAACCTTTTTTGCTTTTGCCAAACCCGATACCCCATTTTTTGCACCTGATGAATTAATTGCACAGTCACATCATAATTTTGCTAACTATTTAATTATTGATGAAGCAGCAATGATTCCTCTTTCAATGCTTGAAAAACTGCTACAATTGGCTATTGCCAATAATAGCCGAGTGTTATTAACAACAACCGTTGAAGGGTATGAAGGTACAGGGCAGGGCTTTTTATTAAAATTATTGGCAAATAAAGCGTGTCAATATTTTTACCTACATACCCCCATTCGTTGGCAAGTGGGTGATGAGCTTGAACAATTTAGCGATCGGTTGTTACTCAATGGTGTATTGGCCCAAGATGATAACCCTAGCAGTGCGAGCGCTTTATCTGCCCAATATGCCAAGGTTGATCGCAATGATATTCATGCGTTAAGGTCGATCTTTTATTTATTAAAAATAGCACATTATCAAACCACATTAATTGATTTACGACGTCTGCTTGATGCACAAAATTTATCGGTTTGGCAGGCCAACATTGGAAATAAAAACGTTGCTGTGGCAGTGACAGTCAATGAAGGTAATTTGCCTGATGATTTAATTGAACAAGTATGGCAAGGCACACGTCGCCCCAAAGGTAATTTAGTGGCGCAGTCACTGGTTGCCCATGCTGGTGAGCGATTAGCTGCCAAGCTGCGCTCGGTTAGAATAAACCGTATTGCGGTTATTAACACTTATCGACGGCAATCTATTGCTAAACAACTTGTGCAGAATATTGTTGATGATGCCAAAGCGCATAATTATGATTTTGTATCGGTTAGTTTTGCTTATAGCTCGTCTAATTATCAATTTTGGACAGCTTGTGGTTTTACCTTAGTTCATGTTAGTAGCCATAAACAAGCTAGCAGTGGCAGTTATTCGGTTATGGTGCTTAAGTCATTAACTGAATCTGGGCAGCAGCTAATACGAAAACTAACCCAAAGGTTACACCGTAATGCTTATTGGCTTAAAAATATCATCGATTTACCTTTTAACAAGATGATTAAGAGCCACAGTAACTTGCTATTATCACTAAATTTAGATACGCATGATTTTGATGAGCTAACGGGATTTGCTTATTATCACCGCCCATTTGAAGCCTCTTACCCTGCACTGTGTCGATTAAATCGTCATATTCAAACGCGCTTACAATCACAATCTACACAGGCGAGTGCTTTGCCTGTATTGTCAGCACTGCTAAAAAGCAAAAACAATCAGAATTTGATTATTGATTTATATCAACTTGCCGGCAAACAAGCATTAATGCAAACTATTAAACACGAGGTCAGAACATGGCTAGCAAAGCAGGGCGATAATGTAATCTTTGCCAAAATAGACAGCAAAAATAATTAATTGCCATTGCAGGTTATCAAGAGGTATGTTTACAATAGTTACTATGTTTTTACTCAATTGGTTTTAATTAAAAAGGAATCGAATGTGACTCACAATAAACTCGAAAACCAAACGCAGCACCGCCATTGGCAAAACCAAACGAATAACAACACCCCAAAAGGTCAACCAACAACAGGCATTGAGTATTTTTTAAAAGGCTGGTCATTGGCGTTTAGCCCAGGGATTAAGCGGTTTGTTTTTTTACCGCTAATTGCCAATATTGTGATTATGTCGGCACTATTTTATTGGTTTTTTACCTCCATTACGGGAGTAGTGGATTGGGGATTATCGTATGTGCCAAGTTGGTTGCAGTGGTTGGGTTATATTATCGTTTTTATTGTGATATTGACACTGGTAATTTTATTTTGTTATTTTTTTAGTACGGTAACCAATATTATTGCTGCACCGTTTAATGGTATATTGGCCGAACAAGTTGAAGCACAATTAACAGGAATACCTGCGGTAGATACATCGTGGTTAAGTATTATTAAAGATCTTCCTCGTATTTTTGGTCGTGAATTTCAAAAATTGCTCAACTATCTATTATGGGCTATTCCGATACTGTTAACCTATTTTATTCCAGTTATTGGGCAATCGGTTACGCCTGTGGTTTGGTTTTTATTTACTGCTTGGCAAATTAACATCCAATATGCCGATTACGCCTTTGATAATCACAAAATCACTTTTGATCATATGCGTCAGTTGCTTAAACAACATAAAGCCGATAATTTAACTTTTGGCATGTTAGTTAGCTTTTTTACCATGGTGCCAGTGCTTAATTTAATTATCATGCCTATTGCCGTGTGTGGTGCTACGGCAATGTGGGTTGATCGCTACCGCCATCAAGCATTATTTAATAGCGGTAACTAAGCTGCTATTATTTTAACTGCGTTATTTTTTAGGCGACGTTGAAGTGGTTGTTGTTGGTCAATCATCGTCGTCATCTTTATAAGGGATAGGTTTTATTCCTTTCTTTTTTTCAAGATACGCTTTATAACTTAGTCGATTTAATGCTTTAATGGTATTAATAAAAATTCCAATTAAAATAATCAAAATTATCCACCAATAATCTTTAAGCCATTCCATAGTATTTCCTCTTAGATTAAAATCGAAATCAGCAAGTTATAATCGTCACATCAACTAATTACGCTAACAACAATTTTTCCAAAATACGGTAATAAATTGCAGTTAAAGTAATAATATCTTGACAGTTGGCATTTTCATTGACTTTGTGAATAGTTTTATTAAGCACGCCTAGTTCGATCACTTGGCATCCCATTTTAGCAATAAAACGACCGTCAGATGTGCCACCGCTAGTAGATAATTCAGTATCAATATTGGTTAACTCTTTGATAGCGCTAGCTGCAGCGTTGGTTAAATCACCTTGTGGCGTTAAAAAAGGGTGACCAGACAATCGCCAAGTTAAGGTATAATTAACATTGTGCTTTTGTAAAATCTGCTCAACACGCGTCTTAATTATAGCATCGGTCAATTCGCTACTATACCGAAAATTAAATTGCACACAAAGCTCGCCCGGTACAACATTTTCAGCACCCGTACCGCCATTAATATTCGCTATTTGCATTGTGGTTTTAGGAAAGTACTCATTACCTTCATCCCAAACGGTACTAACCAGTTCGTTTAATGCTGGCGCAAAGCGATGAACGGGATTATCGGCAAGGTGAGGATAGGCAACATGGCCTTGAACGCCATGTACAACCAAATTAGCCGTGAGTGAACCACGACGACCGTTTTTAATTTGATCGCCAAGCACAGCATTGCTCGATGGCTCGCCGACAATACAATAATCAACACGTTCTTGGCGCTCTATGAGTAAATCAACCACTTTAACAGTGCCATCAGTAGCGTCTGCTTCTTCATCTGATGTGATCAAAAAAGCCACACGCCCAGCGTGGTTAGGGTTGCGTTTAACAAATTCTTCTGCTGCACAAACCATGGCTGCAACACCACTTTTCATATCTGATGCGCCACGACCATAAAGCACACCATGTTCATTAATCGTTGGCGAAAAAGGTGGATAAAGCCATTTGCTTTCATCCCCGGCCGGCACGACATCGGTATGCCCGGCAAACATCAAGGTTTTGCTAGTAGCATCGCCATGATAGGCCCATAAGTTCTTGGTTTGCCCAATATTGACTTCTTCAATGACAAAACCAAGCGGTTTTAGTCGATCAATAATGAGTTTTTGGCAGTTTTTATCGTCAGGACTTATTGATTTTTCGGCAATGAGCGCTTTGGTTAGTGCAATAACAGGTTCGGTCATAATGGCCTCGATTTTATTTAGCTTGCGATATAAATTGTGAATAAAGCGGATCTGAAAATCCCAATAAAGCTCGCTTTCCATCGATCAATAAAGGGCGTTTTAAAATAGATGGGTTAGCTAACATGATTTTTTTAGCTGCTTGCTCGTTATTGATCTGAGCACGAACAGCTTCATCTAACTTGCGCCAAGTTGTTCCGCGTGTATTGAGCAAATTTTGCCATTCCACCAATTGCAACAATGTATCTAAAAGCGCTTCTGATAGTCCATCGGTTTTATAATTGTGAAATTGATAATTAATGTGATGTTCATCAAGCCAAGTAAAGGCCTTTTTCATTGTATTGCAGTTTTTAATGCCATAAATAGTGTACATAAAGCTGATCTCAGTTTGAAAGATAAGCAAATTATAACAGCTATCAACATAAGGCAGCAAATTAAAGGAGGAATTTAAGCAAATGGATTATTCTAATCATAACAAAGAACAATTTGGTGCTTTTTACAACTTAATTAATAAAACACTAAAAAAATCTTAAAAAATTTTCAAAAAGGCTAGTCAAATAGTTTTCAAACGATTACAATTAAAAACAAAATAGGTTATTTAATAACCAGAAAATTATAAAATATCAAATAAAAAAGATATTACTTGACAAGGAAGATATGATGCAGTACCATGTAAAGCACCAAGCACCAACACTGGCAAACCTATGCCTTAAGCTTATCAAATAACGCCATTAGGCACGTTTTTAGATTTTT
>NZ_FMBA01000055.1 GCF_900094935.1 Gilliamella intestini | reverse complement strand
ACACCATGGCAAACATGGAATGATGCAAAAGGGTTGGTTAAGGAAAAGCAATTGGAGAATTTATTTTACTCATCGGACACGCATTTTGTTAAAATGAAAGCCGATGAGTAATACGTGTATATCAGATTAAGTTTGAACTAATACACTCGCTAGTAATTGCAAAATAATACTTTGTGCCCTCGCCCACAGCTGTGGGCTTTTCATAGTGAATCTTTATATAGCTTTATTGCTTCTTCTATAATTTTACTTTGTGATTTACCTGTTCCGTTGCTTAACGCTATTATTGTGTCTATCGTTTCAAGCGGTAGCTTGTAGCTTTTGGGTTTTACGCCTCGCTTGTCATCACTTCTTTTTTGAATTTCAGCCCTTGATAATGCCATTTCGTCACCTTGATTTTTAATTAATCAATTGATATATTAAGGTCATCGGCGGGGATGCGCCCCCGCCTTTGATTGGTTAATAGACTGGAAATGATACCAGTACTATAACCAAGAGAATTAAGATCCGAATCATCTTTTTTCTCCCTTAAGCCCCCATCTTAGGTTGGGGGTTTACCTCATCAGTGCCTTACTGATGTTATTATTATAGTAATACCTACCAACAAGATCAACTCTTGTCTTAAATAGATTTTAAATAAAATCAAAATAAATCAATAACAAATCTGAGCTATTGGCTATTTTTATATCTGAACTTTAAAAATAAATAATCGGGGGACAAAATCGATCGGGTTACCTAAAGCGTGCTACACCCACCCGCCTACAGAGTCTTCGCATGAATTTTTTTCAGTTGGATTTTATTACAAAACAAAGCCCAAAAGCTTATTGAAAAAAGGATCTAAAAGGATCGTATAAAACTGAAATAAATGAAATACTTTTCAATATTTCTCAGTTTTTAACTTATAAAAAAGATTGGGTGAATAATTAACGTTATGACTAATAATAACATTTTTATTTTAGGCGAACAATAAACGGGTGTATCAAAATTTCAAATAAACCATAATTATTAAATAATTAAACTGAAATTTATAACGTGTATTAACTTTAGTAAGTTAAATCGAAAAAACTCTATCAATAAAAAGGCTTTGGAAAATTTTAACCGCCATTTTACCGCCACTTGCTACTTCTATAGAATTTCTCAAGGTGAAATTTATCAAATAAATTATTGATTTTTAATAATATAAGTGGTGGGTTGTGAGGGGATCGAACCCGCGACCAATTGATTAAGAGTCAACTGCTCTACCGACTGAGCTAACAACCCACTGAAAGATTACTGCGTTATTCTATATAAATCTAATCAATAATGCAAATTGTTGTTCTCATTTTATTTGTTAATAATCTTAACATAAACCTAAAAACATTAGATTTAACATCACTATATTTATAAAACCTCTCATTTGAGAGGTTTTTAATTTAATAAACTTAAAGGCTTTTTATTGCGGTATACTGCTCTTGCAGTTTGGCTTTATCGTCAATATAACCTTGTTGTTTTTCCTTTTCTTTAGCGACCACAGCGGCTGGTGCTTTATCAACAAAGCTTACGTTAGATAGTTTGTTTTCAATACGGGAAATTTCGCCATTAATTCGCTCAATTTCTTTTTCTAAACGCGCAAGTTCGTTTTCTTTATTAATTAATCCAGCCATTGGAATAAGCAATTCAGCACCATCCACCAGTTTAGTGACAGATAATGGCCCTACTTCACCTTCATCAAGTAAAACAATTTCGGATAATCTTGCTAGTGATTCAATAAAGTTGATATTATCACTAATAATTCTATGTACCGTTGGTGAGGCCTTTCTAATTAGTAATTGTAATGGCTTACTTGGTGCAATATTCATTTCTGCACGAATATTTCGCACTGCAATTACCACATCTTTTATCCAATTAATATCTGCTACCGCTTCGTCATTTACATGTTTTTTATCAAAAGCAGGCATTGGCTGTAACATAATGGTATCAGCTTTAATATCCATTAGTGGTTTTACATTTTGCCAAATTTCTTCCGTAATAAAAGGAATAATTGGATGGGCCAGACGTAATAGAGCTTCTAATACTGTCACTAATGTATGACGAGCTGCACGTTGCTGTGATTGTTCGCCATTGGCTAAAATCGATTTGGTTAATTCTAAATACCAGTCACAAAATTGGTTCCAAGTAAATTCATATAAAATATTTGCAGCTAAATCAAATCTGTAGTTATCAAATGCTTCACGATAAGATTTAACAGTTTGGTTAAATTCAGCTAAAATCCATTTATCCGCAAGAGAATAATCTAAATCTCCGCCTTTAAAACCACAATCATGCTGCTCCGTATTCATTAATACATAACGGCTAGCATTCCAAAGTTTGTTACAGAAGTTTCGATAACCTTCTAATCGTTTTAGATCCCAATTGATATCTCGCCCTGTCGATGCTAAGGCAGCTAACGTAAAGCGCAATGCATCAGTGCCATGCGCTTCAATACCATTAGGAAACTGTTTTTGAGTTCGTTTAGCAATTTTTTCAGCTAATTGAGGTTGCATCATATTGCCTGTTCGTTTTTTTAACAAGTCAGCTAATGAAATACCATCAATCATATCTAATGGATCGATAACGTTTCCTTTAGATTTTGACATTTTTTGTCCTTCTTCATCACGAATTAGACCTGTGACATACACCGTTTTAAATGGGACTTGCGGTTTTCCATTTTCATCTTTTATAAAATGCATGGTCATCATGATCATTCTAGCTACCCAGAAGAAGATGATATCAAAGCCGGTTACAAGCACATTAGTTGGGTGGAATGTGGCTAAATCATCAGTATTATTTGGCCAACCTAACGTTGAAAACGTCCAAAGTGCTGATGAGAACCAAGTATCAAGCACGTCGTCGTCTTGTTTCAGTTCAATATCATCAGCAAGGTTATTTTCACGACGAACCTCGGCTTCATCTCGGCCAACATAAACATTACCTTGCTTATCATACCAAGCAGGAATACGATGTCCCCACCATAATTGACGCGAAATACACCAATCTTGGATATCATTCATCCAAGAAAAATACATGTTTTCATACTGTTTTGGTACAAATTGGATATCGCCATTTTTTACAGCATCGATCGCAGGCTCGGCAAGTACTTTTGCACGCACATACCATTGATCAGTTAGCATAGGTTCAATAACAACGCCACCACGATCACCATAAGGAACAGTTAAATCATGGGGTTCAATTTTTTCTAAAATACCTAGTGATTCGCACGCAAAAACCACAGCTTTACGAGCAGCAAAACGCTCTAGATTTTGAAATTGCTCTGGAATAGTTGGTTCATAAGCATCGCTTGGTTCACCATGAGTATCAAACACTTCAGCTTGCTGACGAATATCACCATCAAAGGTTAAGATATTGATCATCGGTAATTGATGACGTCGCCCTACTTCATAGTCATTAAAATCATGAGCTGGCGTAATTTTTACGCACCCTGTCCCTTTTGTCATATCAGCATGTTCATCACCAACAATAGGAATACGACGATTAACAAACGGTAATATCACATATTGGCCAATCAAATCTTTATAGCGAGGATCTTCAGGATTCACCGCAACCCCTGTATCCCCAAATAAGGTTTCAGGGCGAGTGGTTGCAACAACTAAATAATCTTTACCATCGGCTGTTTTGACTCCATCAGCTAATGGATAACGCAAATGCCACATTGAGCCTTTAACTTCTCGATTTTCAACCTCAAGATCTGAAATCGCTGTGCGTAATTTAGGATCCCAATTAACTAAACGTTTGCCACGATAGATAAGGTTTTCTTGATATAGTCGAACAAAGACTTCTTTTACGGCGTTTGATAAACCGTCGTCCATAGTGAATCGTTCACGATCCCAATCGACCGAATCGCCTAAACGACGCATCTGTTTTGTAATGCTACCGCCTGATTCAGCTTTCCATTGCCAAATTTTGTCAATAAAAGCATCACGACCATAATCATGGCGAGTTTTGTTTTCTTCAGCAGCAATTTTACGCTCTACTACCATTTGCGTTGCAATACCAGCATGATCGGTTCCTGATTGCCAAAGGGTATTATGCCCTTGCATACGGTGATAACGAATTAAGGCATCCATAATTGTTTGTTGGAAAGCATGCCCCATATGTAAACTACCAGTTACATTTGGTGGCGGGATAGCAATACAGTAACTTGGTTGGGATTTATCGCCATTGGGTTTGAAATAACTACTTTCTTCCCAATGTTTATAAATAGGTTGTTCAATTTCTTGTGGATTATAAGTTGTGTTTTTCATAATTAATGCATAAATCCTGATTTAGGGCATAAAAATACCCCTATTCTACAGTAAAATAGAAAAACAATAAATTAGTAGAGCGATAATCTAAGTAGATTTAATCCATGTTTGACGATCTTATGATCCTAGCCATAATATGGGAGTGAACCAAAAGACTCCATTATTTCTGTTCTTATCTTCTTATATTGTAAAAATTTACAATATGCAGTTTCAGAATGATACATTATTTCAATTATTATTGCATATCCTTACCATACTCCTCGTATATAGCCCTTAAAACGAGTTCTGCATTTTCTAGCGTATAATATCTTATAAGATTAATTTCCTCATTAAAATAATCCACCATCGCTACCAGGCGAATAAACCACGCCTTGCCGTCTGTGGATAGATTGGATAGTTTAGGGGTATTGGTATTTGCACCCGTTTGATTGGTGTTTGGTGTTTGGTGTTTGCTGTTTGCTTTGATTGGGCTTCGGCAACTTTTTTTTCATCATAACGAGAGTTTGATGCGCTGTTCTTTTTCTAGTTGCCAGTTTTGATTTGACATGTTCATGCGCTTTGTCCATTTATTACAGGGCAAAATCACGTAGGTAAGGCTGGGTGATGCCCAGTTTATCTAATTCCGCTTCAATAATCTCTTTTTGTTGTTTCTCTTCTTCAAATAAGTCATCAACTTCGTTCCATTTGCTTAATGCTTCATCGGCATACCATTCACTTTCATATTTCACCAGTAAATGCCCTATCTGCTCCGCTGTCTAGTTTCTGCGTAATCCTTCTTTTATATTCCTATCCGTAAAAGCAGGAGGCGGTAGGTCTTTTTTTCGTTGGGTTGAATAAATCAGGGGGCCTGTTAAAAATTGGTGCAGTGCCCGCATCGCTGGCGTGTAATCTTCTAAATCCAATTTTGCCACTTTATTCTTGCTAATCTTGTCAGATAATTTACCAACCGTTGCCTTTTTCTATTAAAAACAATTTACAATTTATCTAAATATGCACAACCCTCAAATATTTCACCTTTATAATCAATAAAAATTTCATATATTGAAGTTACTTCATCAAGATTTGCCTCACAAAAATCTCCTTTAGGAAGACTACGAATTAAACCATATACACCATTTTTAGAATGAAAAATAACCACAAAATTTCTTGTTAAAGAAGAATTTTTTATATCTATGTCGATATTTATATCTTTTTCCTTTAGAGATATGAATTGCAATTTATTCTTAGTTATTTTTGCATTCCAAAATGGTTCATAACCATTCGCATAAAAGCCTATAGAGTTTTTGTTAACTGTATCCCAAAAATTATGTGGCGATAACATATCTGTTTGTTGCATTTTCTGTAACTCTGATAAATTTATCCAATCTATCATTCCATTTTTAAGATTTAAGAAATTTTGCTTACCATTTTCCGTGCTTCCTAAAGATAAATATTCTTGATAAGAAGCGTTAGTATATACCTCTTGAGCTAATAGCAAGTTAGGTAAAAGCAAAAATAATAAAATTAATTGTTTCATATTGATCCTCGCCAAAAAAGTGGACAAAAGTCGCTTGTATGATATAAACAAAAATCATAAAAGACAAATATCATAGTCAAAAAATTTAGTATCGAATTTAAACAACAATCAGTGGATTATGCGTTATCTAATGCACACCTTTCTATCAGCTAACTTGCCAACCAGCTAGGTGTGGGTAAATCAACCCTAGATAAATGGATTAGGCAACTTTCCCCGAATAAAACCAGCCGTCGAGAGTTAACCGCTGAGCAACAGCGGATTATGGCGTTAGAAAAAGAGATTAAAAAACTTAAAATGGCCAATGATATACTAAAAAAGGCGCATGTGTACTTCATCAACCATCTAAGTCGGTGAAGTACGCTTATATGAAAAATCATTTAACCTGCTATCCCGTTACTAGGATATGTTCATTACTTGGTGTCAGTTCATCGGGTTCTTTAGCCTAGCTAAAAAGAGCAAACAAATCAGCCAAACTCATCAAGTATATCCAAAAGCAGTATTGGCAACATAAAGCCCGTTTGGGTGCGCCAAGCCTGCTTCATGATGCAAGAGAAGCGGGCTATCAAGTTTCAGAAAGGACAATTAGCCGTGTTTTGCAACAATTGGGATTACGTAGTTTTAGATTGCATAGTAAAGCAGCACGTAAATTCAAGTATAAAACAGACACGGCTCATCGCAATATTGCAATGCTGATTTCAAGCAGTTATTGTTACAATATGGATTAAGGCAAAGCATGAGTCGAAGAGGAAACTGCTTTGATAATGCGGTTGTTGAAAGTTTTTTTCATACACTCAAAACACACATTATTCATGACTGTTACTACAAAACGAGGAAACAGGCTAATAAAGCTCTATTTGAATATATTGAAATCTATTATAATCGTATCGATCCTCATTCAGCCAATGGCAGGGTATCACCGCAGCAATATGAACAATAATATTACCAAAACGAAAAAATGATAGAGGCGGGCACTGTCTAATATTTTGGCGAGGGTCAATCTGGACATCAATAATTTGGAGGAGTAAAGTGATAAAATTTTTGTATATAAATTTGTTTATAATTTTATTGCCTTATGTTGCTTATGCATCAGATATTAATTTGGCTAAAAATAATTATTATATGTTGATGAAGGATAATTTAAGTGAGCAACTTCTACAAACAAAAGAAGGCAAGTTATTAGTTACAGAATTAGATAATCTAATTTTTTTGAATCAAGATAAAATAGTTCTTTGGGGATGCGATTTTAAACAAATAAAAGAAAGTTGGGAAGATATCAATAAACAATTAAATCAAAGTGGTTTTTTTAAAGATTATGATAATGAGTTAAAAAAATATCATTTAACCTTCAGAAATTTTATCAAAGTTTATACTAATAATAGAAACAGTTTATCAAATATTTGTAATAGCAGTGATCATATGAATATTATTTTACTTGATAATAATAATCTAATGATACCTTACGAAGGTGAATTGATTTTTTTTAAGCGTTTATCAGAAGAACAAGAAAATAATATCAATAATTATCATAATAATGTTAAATGCCTTGAAACTAAACGAGTTGATATGGATATTACTGATATTTGTTATTATCAAAACATGACAATATTGGATGTATATAATGCAATGAGTTTTGAACCTTCAAATTTATTTAGAAAAAAAATCAAAATAGGAGAAGATTTCTCCAGTATTTACGAAGATGATGATATGAAAGTTGAAGTTGAATATAAATGGAAAGGGAAAAATAAGCTAGAGATTGTACAATATTTTGATGGAGGAGTGACTTATTACACATTTGTTAATCAAGAAAATAGAACAAAATTAATAACTAAACTTTCGCCAGACTAAAAATCGCACAAAATAAAACAGCAACATCAATCAAACGAGCACTAATGCTGATAGCCCTAAACTGTCCAATCTATCCGTAGACAGCAAGGCGTGGTTTATTCATCCCGTGGCGATGATGGATTATTTTAAAGTTGAGACGACAAAACTTTGGCATGAGCTTTTAGAATACCAACAACGAACGTGTTATAGTTCAAACACGTTTTCTAATAAGTGGAATGGTGATTTTTGTTATGTGAGAAATTAGGGAGCTAAGACTCATACAGGTTTAGATTTATTTGCGGATATAAATACCCCTTGCTATGCCTGTTTAGATGGTGAAATAGTCCAATATAAAGAAGAAGGTGGATATGGCAATGTGCTGGTCATTAAAGTTAACGCTGAGGATTTACGTACATCAAGAAATGACTATACGCTTGAATTTACTGACAAAGACAAAAAAGAGATAGTCCAAGCCAATAATTTTAATATTAATGCTGACCATTTTTACTTACGTTATTGTCATTTAAATAATAAACTCGCAGACCTAAATGTGGGGGATAAGGTTAAATCAGGAGATTTAATTGGCTATACAGGCGATACAGGTAATGCTGAAAATGTCGTTAATCCTCATCTACATTTTGAAATTGCAATGAACCCAATATATAACCGATCTGCGACAAACAATGAACAAAAAAATAAATTAGGTTATAAAATCAACCCCGCATTGTTTGTTAATTTACAGCCAATAGACGAAGATGAACAGGAAAAAGTAAAAGATCGAAGATCAACAGAAAAAGCAGCGAAAGAAAAGGCTGAAAGAGAAGCGAAAGCCAAACAACAACGCACAAATAAAAAATAAGGAATAACAAAATGAAGTATATAAAGTGTATTTTACTCACGATATTATTAATCCCCGCTATTAGTCATGCCATATTTCGTATTTATACCGGTACTATTGGGCAAGATAATGCAGAGTTTTATTTTGACGATGACTCTGCGGTTTATCTTGATGGTAAAGAGCATCAAGTTAAACGTTTAAGTTTTATAAGAGAAAGAGAACGTAATGATAAGTTTAATTTTAAAGTTTATTACGCAAATTCTTTTAAAAAAATATTGGATAAAATAGTTATTGAGAATTTTGATTTAGGCATATTTTATCATGATGCAGACGCCTATCAATATCTAACGGGGTATTCTCTTAACGGCGATATGATAAGTTTACATAAAACATTTGAATATAAAAAATACGATGAACGTTCATTACGTGAAGCAGAATTTAACAATATCGATTATTTACAACAAGATAATACTAAGGATTTTTATTTTAAAGTGATAGTATCTAAACAAAAAAATGAAGAAGCAAAAATTGTTGGTATCAAAATATATAGCAGACATGATGGCAGGCTTATTCAAACTATTACTGGTATCAAAGGATGTGAGTTTAATAGTTATGCTAGTATCATGAATCATGAAAAATCTGATTATAATTTTGATGGCGATAATAATGATTTTTTTCTAGTTAAAGACAGATATCACGGACCTAATAGCACAGCCGAATATTACGTCTATGACAAAACCCAACAACAATTTGTTAAATTAAATCTTGAAGGCCACGCATTTCGCTTTGATTACGAAGAAAAAAGCGCCACCAGCTACAAAAACTGCCCCGGTAAAAAAAATAATGACTACATAGATTTAAGGGATATATTTCAATACACAGGCAATAACCATTACAAACGCGTCAAAACTGAATGTCTATATAGAGAGGGCGGTCATGTGAATAAAGATAATAACCGATATGAATATAGAAAACAAAGAGCCTGCAAACCTAAAGAAATAGTCGGTTGTCGAAATTATATTGATACTAGTGATTATGATGAGTATTAATAGTACTGAGCTAATTATGTAGCTGAACTCATTCGTGGTGGAAAGGGACAAAATACGACGTTACCGAGTGTCAATTCTGAGCCTGCGAATAATGAGGATTTTTTCACTATTCGCTTTATGCTTGAAAACAAGCCGTACTGGATAGTCGCCAGTAAAGTCTTCAGCCTTCTTTGTCAACTTACAGCCAATAGTTAAAGATGAACAGACAAAAGTAAGAGATAGAAGAGCAGGCTAGAAAAGAGAAAGAAGCGAAAGCAAAACAGCAAAGCACAAAATAGAAATAAATTAAGGAATACTGAAATGAATTATATCAAGCTTATTTTACTTATAATATTATTAATACCGACAATTAGCCAAGCAGAATTCTATCATATTTACACCGGTACCATTGGTCAAAATAAAGCTGAATTTTATTTTGCTGATAACCATGCTTTTTATTTTGCCGGTAAAGAGCACCAAGTTAAACATTTAAGTTTTATAAGAGAAAGAGAACGTAATGATAAGTTTAATTTTAATGTATATTACGCAGATTCTTTTGAAAAAATATTAGATAAAATATATATTGAAAATTTTAATGACTACGTTTTTGGTAGCGAGGAAAGTAGCCATCAACATCTTAATGGCTATACCCTTAATGGTGATAAGGTAAATTTACATAAAATATTTGAATATGAAAAACATAGTGAGCAACATCCATTGAGTGAAGCAGAGTTTAATAATATTGAATTTTTACAGGAACATAGTACCAAAGACTTTTATTTTAAAGTGTTGATATCTAAGAAAAAAAAGGAAGAAGTAGAGATTGTGGGGATTAATATCTATAGTAAACATGATGGTCGCCTTATTCAAACTATTACCGGTATACAAGGGTGCAAGTTTAATTCTTATGTTAGCATTATGACACATGAAGCCTTTGATTTTAATTTTGATGGTGATAATAATGATTTTTATCTGACTAAAAATAGAAATTATGGTCCTAATCAAATAGACGATTACTACGTGTATGACAAAACCCAACAACAATTTGTTAAATTAAATCTCGATGGTAATGATTTTCGTTTTGATGATGAAGAAAAAGAGGCCACTAGCTACAAAACCTGCCCAGGTAAAAAAGAAAATGACGAAATATCGCTAATCGATGATTTTAAATACATAGGAAATAATCGTTACAAACGAGTCAAAACTGAATGCCTGTATAAATCGGGGGAATATCTGAATGAAGAAAATAACCAATTTGAATATAAAAACCAAAGAGCCTGTAAACCTAAAGAAATAAAAGATTGTCGAAATTATATTGATACTAATGATTATGATGATTATTAATAGTACTGAGCTAATTATGTAGCTGAACTCATTCGTGGTGGAAAGGGACAAAATACGACGTTACCGAGTGTCAATTCTGAGCCTGCGAATAATGAGGATTTTTTCACTATTCGCTTTATGCTTGAAAACAAGCCGTACTGGATAGTCGCCAGTAAAGTCTTACACCTTAATGGCGAAGATGGGCACCTTACATCAAACATAAGTTATTGGCATAACTTTCCGTTATCATTAGATAACAACCTTTCGCCTCAGAAAAAGAAACGTAATACGGTATGTTATCCTCGTACCGTGTCTCTAATTTCATCAGAGAATGATGGCTTGATAGCGATAGAAGATGAAAAAACAAAATGGGCACAAGTGATAGCACTGGATGAGCAAACGCTACCAATACAAGGTTGGGTAAATACTAAAAGTGGTGCACAGCAACACATAAAACAAGTTAGCCCTTGGCACTGGACTGGTTTTGAAACGATAGAAGAGAAACAACAACAAAAAGCGCTTATTGAAGCGGGGGTTAGATAAACTGGGCATCACCCAGCCTTATCAGCGTGATATTGCTATGAAAAAAGTTGCCGAAGCCCAATCAAAGCAAACAGCAAACACGAACCAAACGGGTGCAAATACCACTACCCCAAACAATCTAATCTATCAACTAACGACAAGGCATGGTTTATTCATCCTGTTCAAATTATGAATATTGTTAATAAAAAATCTTATATAAATAAGAAGGAATTTATTTATAGTGATAGTATTATTCAATATCAAGTTAAAAATTTAGAACGAGGAAATATCATTGGCCCTAATGCCATTGTTTTGCATAGAACATTTTCAAAAGGAAGTGCAATTAGCCTTATTGAAAACTCATGGAAATCATCTAGGAATACAGATAATATTGGTGCGCATTTTGTTATCGATAAGGATGGAACAACTTATCAAGTTATAAGTTTGAAAAAATATGCTAATCATCTGGGAAAGATTAGACCTCGTTGTGCTCTGACTGGAAGTTGTGATTCAACCTATAAATCAAAAACCTTAAGAGAACAATATTTATCTGAATTAAAAAAAGATTATCCAGAACGTTATCCATATAACCAAGACAGTATAGGTATTGAAGTTGTTGCATGGTATGATGAAAAATAACGAAAAAATGGTATGATGCAACACCACAACAATTAAAATCAATTAGAGATTTAGTTATTTTTTTACAAAAGGAATTTAATTTAAATGATAAAGACTTGTATCAACATCAGTGCATTGCTTATAAAACAAGTGGAGAAGGTAAAAATCTTTACCCTCCTGCTGACAATTGGAACATTGACCCCAGTTGTTACTAATGCCAATAATCGTGATGAACTCAAAGTATTATCGATAGAAAAGGAAATTCTAGTAGAAATGGATAAGGACGATTACCTTTACGATTTATGTAATAAATGGAAATTAAGCAAAAAGGACATAACTCGTTTTTTCTTGACGGCACAAAAATCTATCAATTCAACTCAAATAGATTCTTTTGATCTTTATAATTGCGAAATACAAGGGGAATTATTAGTTAATGGAATAAAAAAAGAATATCAGATTAATTTAGGAGGTCTGGCAGCTATTAGGGAAAGGGGCGGAGAAGAGATAGAATTTGGTTGTTCTAAAGGTGAATGTTTGAAATATGTTTATTACGAATCTTAAGAGTAAATAGAATGAAAATAACAAATAAAAAATTTATACACAAAATTACAAACAAAAATTTTTTTATTTTTATTGTTTTATTTTATTTTAATTTTCCTTTATATGCTCAAATATGTAGTGAAACCCAATCGAATGATTTGAAAGGGCAATTTATCAATAATGATAAATTCAACGGTAAATATACATATTGCCGTTTCGATAAACCTAAAGAAGATATAATTTCACAAATTGAGTTTAGCTTGAATATAGATGGAAATGTAAATAATTATATTTATATAGGTGGAATGAATCCTTCAATTGAGATTTCAGACTTAGGAGTTATATCCATTTTTGATAAATTTGGAGGTATGCAAAGCCCTGCTAAAATAACTTATTTAACAAGTAAAAATAAGAAGTTAATTAAAATAGGAGAAATATACTTAGATTTTTCCCTTGGACAGGTTACTGATTATTCGATTGAAAATATTGATGATAATACTGATAAATTTATTGAAACTATTTTATCAAAAAAACAAGATTTTTTTATTAGCAAAGCTACCCTTTCATATACAGATTATTTTATTTTGTTTTTAGCTAATAATTTGTTAAAAACAAATATAGATACAGTTTGGAAAGATAAGTTTTATACTAAATTACTGTCAATGGGATATGAAGATATTATCACACTTTATAATCAAAATATATTTTATAAAGATTCAACTCTTTGTAAAAAAAGTCAGAATGAAAAAGATGCTTTTGGTTGTCGAATTGGTAATAATCAATTATCAATTTGCTACAATCATGTAACTCATAATTTACTGTATCGATTTGGAAATAAATCAAATATAAAATTAGAATTAATAAAAGAATTAACTAATCAAAATGAAAGTGATCATATAATAACTTTTGTTAATAAAAATACTCAATACTTAATAAATACTCAACCCCAAAATGAGTCCATTCAAATAATCCAAAATGGAAAGCGTTTAAATAATTATAAATGTGAAAAAAATACTGTTGAGCCAATGATGTTAAACAGTTTTAACTGACTATTTTAATTTTAAAATAAAAATGCAGAGAATTGATGCAATTAACTTGAAAGAAAAATTATGCAAAATATTCTTCATTTTCAGGTATTGATGTTGCAACTAATTATCTCCGGATTTCTGATAAATTATCATATTCTGCTGATTTAGCAGGTTGGTATTGGCGATATTATTGATGGGAAAGTGGGAGAAACGACAACTCTTATTATAAATTCTATTTCTGATAAAAATAAATTATTAACGCATATTACTGACATAAGGAAAGCATATTACACTAAATTAGCCATTGGCACACATAAAAAAACTATTGTAAATACCCCAAACTTAGCACACAACTCACGTAGAAAATCATGTTGCTTGTTTTAGTGTTTTATACTCAATCGGTGTCATGTTATTTAATG
>NZ_FMBA01000053.1 GCF_900094935.1 Gilliamella intestini | reverse complement strand
AGAATTTATTTTGCTCATCGGACACGCATTTTGTTAAAATGAAAGCCGATGAGTAATATGTGTTTGTCAGATTAAGTTTGAGCTACTATACTCCTCTCTATTAGATCAAAGAACTCGCCAAAAAGCGAGTTCTTTGTCATCAATCTGAGATCAACTTAAAGTTGATCTTTTTCTAATTTAAAAATAATTAATTTAAGCTAGTAGGATTATCAACACTACTTTTTAACTTCTTTATAGATTTTTTAGTTGATCGTTTTAATGTCATTTCTTGACTTATTGGTTCAATACCAAATGGATTGTTTTGTAACGCAACTGTAAGCACATCATCAATCCATTTCACTGGGTGTATATCAATTTCAGATTTCACATTATCTGGAATTTCTTCTAAGTCTTTAACATTACCCATTGGAATTAATACAGATTTAATTCCACCTCGATGTGCTGCTAATAACTTCTCTTTTAATCCACCAATAGGTAAGACTTCGCCACGTAATGTTATTTCACCTGTCATTGCAACATCAGAACGAACAGGATTACCGGTTAACGTTGAAATTAATGAAGTACACATTGCAATACCTGCACTAGGTCCATCTTTAGGCGTTGCCCCATCTGGTACATGCACATGAATATCACGTTTTTCATAAAAATCAATATTAATACCCAATTTTTCTGCACGAGATCGAACAACTGTCAATGCCGTTTGAATTGATTCTTGCATAACATCACCTAATGAACCTGTATAGGTTAATTTTCCTTTACCTAATACACTTACTGATTCAATAGTAAGTAGATCTCCCCCCACTTCTGTCCAAGCAAGACCAATAACCTGACCAATACGGTTTTCATTATCTGCTTTACCATAATCAAAACGCTGTATTCCCAAGAAATCTTTTAAATTATCTTGTGTCACAGTTACTTTTTTCAATTTGTTATCTAATACTAATTTTTTAACGACTTTACGACAAATTTTTGCAATCTCTCGTTCTAAACTTCGTACGCCTGCTTCTCGAGTATAGTAACGAATAATACCAATAATAGCTGAATCATCAATACTAATTTCTTTTGACTTTAAACCATTATTTTCCATCTGTTTAGTAATCAAATGTTGCTTAGCTATATTCACCTTTTCATCTTCGGTATAGCCAGAAAGACGTATAACTTCCATCCTATCTAATAATGGCGCAGGAATATTCATAGAATTAGCAGTTGCAACAAACATCACATCCGATAAATCATAATCAACTTCTAAATAATGGTCACTAAAAGAGTTATTTTGTTCTGGATCAAGTACTTCTAATAATGCTGATGCAGGATCTCCACGCATATCCGACGCCATCTTATCTATTTCATCTAATAAGAATAATGGGTTTTTAACACCTACCTTTGCCATCCGTTGAATTAATTTTCCTGGCATTGAACCAATGTAAGTACGTCTATGTCCACGAATCTCAGCCTCATCGCGCACACCACCTAAAGCCATTCGAATATATTGTCGTCCTGTTGCTTTAGCTATCGATTGTCCTAGCGACGTTTTACCCACACCAGGAGGCCCAACTAAACATAATATAGGTCCTTTAACTTTATTAACACGACCTTGAACCGCTAAATATTCTAAAATTCGATCCTTTACACGTTCAAGACCATAATGATCTTTATCTAAAACTTTTTGTGCGCCTTCAATATTGTTTTTAACTTTACTACGTTTATACCAAGGAACTTGAATCATCCAATCGATATAACTTCGAACCACTGTCGCTTCAGCAGACATTGCTGGCATCATTTTTAGTTTATTCAGCTCAGATAATGCTTTGTCTGTAGCCTCTTTTGACATTTTAGCTTTGGTAATCTTTTCTTTTAACTCTTCATATTCATCAGGCTTATTATCTATATTACCTAACTCTTTATGAATAGCTTTAATTTGCTCGTTGAGATAATACTCTTTTTGAGCTTTTTCCATTTGCTGTTTAACACGTTGTCGTATATTTTTTTCGATTTGTAGTAAATCAATTTCTGATTCCATCAATGAAATAAGCAATTCAAAACGCTTTACAAGATTAGCTGTTACTAAAATATCTTGTTTTTGTTCGACTTTTAAAAATAGCGTAGCTGCAATAGAATCAGCTATGTGAGACGGTTCTTTTAGTAAATGAATAGAATCGACAACTTCCTGAGTTACTTTTTTGTTAAGCTTTGAGTATTCATCAAAATTAGATAAAGTTAAGCGAATCATAGCTTCACTTATATTATCAGTTTTTTTTACTTCGCTTAATGGCTTAACTTCGGCAATAAAAAATTCATCGCCTTCCTGTTCAACAGCATCAACTACTTTAGCCCGTTCAATCCCCTCAACTAGAACCTTTACTGTCCCATCAGGTAATTGAAGTAGCTGTAAAACATTAGCCACAGTACCCACTTCATATAAATCATCTATATCAGGATCATCTAAAGAAGGTTTTTTTTGTGTTACAAGAAAGACCTGCTTATCCATTTCCATTGCCTTTTCTAGACAACGTATTGATTTACTTCGACCCACAAAGAGAGGGATTACCATATGTGGAAATACAACAACATCACGCAATGGTAAAATAGGCATAGTCATGTGTTTAGTTCGTTTTATTTTCATTTCATTCTCTCTTATGTAGCACAAATCTATTTGTTCAATATTGGGGTTATTTTTAGATATTCAAGCCTATCTTTTTGGATTTAAACATATATTATTTTTGGAACATATTGATAGTATTTATGAGATTTTTACTCTAATAATACTTGGGTCTATGATTGTTGCCATCATGTTTATGATGGCAAGCTTATATTTAAGCAGAAAGTTCTGTATTTTCAAGAGGTACTAATTTAGGCGATTGAGATTGTTCAACTGTTTCTTTATCTACAATCACTTTTTTAATAGTAGTCATTGATGGTAAATCATACATTGTGTCCAATAATATATTTTCCACAATTGAACGTAGTCCTCGTGCTCCTGTTTTTCTTTGCATCGCTTTTACAGCAATAGCATCCAATGCTTCTTTAGTAAACTCGAGTTCAACATTATCTAACTTAATTAAAGTTTGAAATTGCTTAGTCAGCGCATTTTTAGGCTCTGTCAAAATACTGATTAAAGCATTTTTATCTAGTTCAGACAGTGTACCAATAACTGGTAATCTTCCTATAAATTCAGGAATTAAACCGAACTTGACTAAGTCTTCAACCTCAATTTTTGCTAATAATTCGGATTCGGAAACTTTATTTTTGGTACTTTTTACATCAGCACCAAAGCCTATTCCCGTGTTAGTTGACACACGATTTTCGATAACTTTATCTAAACCACTAAATGCTCCACCACAAATAAACAGTATTTTTGATGTATCAACTTGCAAAAATTCCTGTTGTGGATGTTTACGTCCACCTTTTGGTGGAACTGAAGTAATAGTACCTTCAATAATTTTCAATAAAGCCTGTTGAACTCCTTCACCTGATACATCTCTAGTGATAGATGGATTATCTGATTTTCGCGAAATTTTATCAATTTCATCAACGTAAATAATGCCACGCTGTGCTTTTTCAATATCATAATCACAATTCTGTAATAGTTTTTGAATAATATTCTCAACATCTTCACCAACATAGCCGGCTTCAGTTAATGTTGTAGCATCCGCCATTGCAAAAGGCACATCTAAAAAACGAGCTAATGTTTCAGCCAATAACGTTTTACCACTACCTGTAGGTCCTATCAGCAAAATATTACTTTTACCTAATTCAACATCACTGTCGCTTGAATAGCTACGTAATCGCTTGTAATGATTATAAACTGCCACAGACAAAACTTTTTTTGCTCGTTCTTGACCAATTACATATTCGTCAAGATGCTCTCTAATTTCATGTGGTGTTGGTAATGGTTTACTAATAAACTCTTCATGAGAAAGAAAACTTTTTGTTTCCTCTTTTAAGATGTCATTACATAATCTTATACATTCATTACAAATATAAATAGATGATGGGCCAGCAATAAGTTTACGGACTTCATGCTCACTTTTACCACAAAAAGTACAATAGAGTAATTTTTCTGAACTTTCTTTATTCACTTTTACCACCTATCTAATATTAAGATCGTTTACTATATATGGCATCAACTAAACCATATTCAACCGCTTTATCGGCAGACATAAAATTATCACGGTCGGTATCTTTTTCAATCACACTAATATCTTGACCGGTGTGCATTGCTAAAATATTATTTAGACGATGTTTTACTTGTAAAATTTCTTGTGCATGTATTTGGACATCTGAAGCCTGACCTTGGAAACCACCTAGCGGTTGATGAATCATTACTCGCGCATTAGGTAAGCAATAACGTTTACCTTTGGCACCAGCTGTTAAAAGCAATGACCCCATTGAACACGCTTGACCTAAACAAATTGTGCTAACATCAGGTTTTATAAATTGCATTGTGTCATAAATAGCCATGCCGGCTGTTACAACACCTCCTGGTGAATTAATATACAAATAGATATCTTTATCAGGATTTTCAGCTTCTAGGAATATCATTTGAGCAATAATAAGATTTGCCATATTATCTTCAACTTGACCAGTCAAAAATATAACTCGTTCTTTTAATAATCGTGAGTAAATATCAAAAGCTCGTTCTCCACGAGAGCTTTGCTCAACAACCATTGGAATAACACCCATACATGATTCTAAAGGCATTTTTATCTCCTAATTAATAAAATAGCCCAAACAGACAATCCTTATTTGGGCTCTAAAGTAATTTTTTAAAATTAAATAAAAAGCAAATGAATTAGGCTATTTGCTGGTTCATTAATTCAGAAAATGAATAATTCTTTTCTGTTACTTTTGCGCTAGCTAATAATAGATCAACCACTTGATCTTCTAATGCTACAGATCGAATATTATCCATTGCCTTTTTATCTTTACGATAATATTCTAAAACTTCTTTTGGATCTTCATATGCAGTTGCAATTTCGTCAATTAATGCCTGAACACGTGATTCATCTGCAGTTAATTTATTACTTTCAATGATTTCACTAAATAGTAATCCTGTTGCAACTCGTTTTTTAGCCTCAGCTTCAAATAATTCTTTCGGTAACGCTATATTTTGTTTTACATTACCGCCAAAACGAGATACTGCTTGTTGGCGTAATACGTCAACTTCGCGATCAATTAATGCACTAGGTATATCAAATTCATTATTTTTAACTAAACCATCAATTGCTTGTATTTTGACCTTATTACGAATTGTTGCATTAAGCTCTCTTGCCATATTCTTACGGACTTCAGTTCGTAGACTTTCAATCGTACCATCAGCAATACCAAAACGTTTAACGACTTCTTCAGTAAGCTCTGGCAATTGAAGTTCTTCGACTTTTTTAAGTGTTGCGGCAAATATAGCAGCCTTACCTTTTAAATTTTCAGCATGGTAGTCTTCTGGGAAAGTCACATTAATATCAAATTGATCACCTACTTTATGACCAATAATTGCATCTTCAAATCCCGGAATCATTCGGTCTTGGCCTAACACTAGTGCAAAATCATCCGCTTTACCACCTTCGAATTCAACACCATCAACCTTACCTAAAAAATCTAACGTCACTCGATTTTGTTCTTTTGCGGCTTGAGCAACCACTTTCCAAGTACCTTGTTGTTTACGTAAAGTCTCGATCATCGTTTCAATATCTGCATCAGCAACTTGTGCAACTGGTTTTTCAACTTCAATTTTATCTAAATTTTCAACTTTGATTTCTGGATAGACTTCAAATTCAACAGTAAAAGTATAATCTTCACCATTTTTATATTCTTGAGGAATATAAGTTGGAGCACCCACTGGGTTTAACTTTTCTTGAATAATTGCATCAATAAAATTTCGATGCATTAAGTCACTTAATGCATCTTGTAAAATAGAAGCTCCATAACGTTGCTCAACAATTTTTAAAGGAACTTTTCCTTTACGAAAACCATCAATACGTACTTTTTTTGCGGTATTAATCAGTTCTTTATTAACTGCTTTTGTGATATCTTCTGCTTTAATTGTAATTGATAAACGCCGACCTAAACCTTGTGTTGTTTCTACCGAAACTTGCATCTTTAATACCTCGAAATTATTGTATATTATCTGCCCATAATTATATAAAAACGATAACTGAGCTAAAAAATTAAAAAATAGGCGTGCATTATACCGACCGCAACCCTCTACGTCGAGACATTTAATTGTTTCTTCTCAAGTGCCTTTAAACGTTTATTCATTTCGTCAATATGTAAAACCAATGAAGCTGTTTTTCGCCATAATTTATTTTCCTGTAATGGAATACCTGATGAATAAACGCCAGGCTGTCTAATTGGGCGCATTACCATTCCCATACCAGTTATAGTAACTTTATCACATATTTCCATATGCCCATTTATAACACTAGCACCACCAATTAAACAATGACGACCAATAGTTAGACTGCCAGCCATAATGACACCTCCAGCAACTGCGGTATGATCACCAATAATATCGTTATGAGCAATCTGACATTGATTATCAATAATAACGCCGTTACCAATAATAGTATCATCAAGGGCACCACGATCAATTGTTGTTGATGCCCCTATTTCAACATTATTACCAATAACAACACGACCTAATTGAGGGATTTTTATCCATTTACCTTTATCATTAGCATAACCAAATCCATCTGCACCAATTACAGTTCCTGATTGGATTAAACAATTTTCACCAATAACACAATTATGGTAAATAGAGACATTAGCCCATAATTTTGTACCCGCACCAATTGTTGTATTTTTTCCAACAAAACACCCTGCACCAATAATACAATTATCTTCTAATATCACACCACTTTCGATAACTGCATTAGCACCAATAGCAACATTACTGCCTAATCGAGCTGTCGAATCAATCACTGCCGATGTTGCTATATCTTTGGCGGGAGTAGGTGTTGTATCGAGGCATTGAGCTAATTTTGCATATGCTAGGTATGGATCTTTTACTATCAGAGCTGCACCATGCCAATATTTCAGGCTTTCTTCTGCCATTACCACAGCAGAAGCTTTGCATTCTAATAAATTATTTTGTAACTTTTTATCAGACAAAAATGTGATTTGACCTGATACTGCACTTTTCATTGATGCTATACCAGTGATGGTTAAATTACCATCACCATGTAACTTAGCATCTATTTGCTTAGCCAACTGCTCTAAACGAAAGGAAAACATTATTTTTTAACCTGTTCCAGTACTTTATCTGAAATATTAACTGCATCTGAAGCAGATAGTACTGTTTCAGCATTTAAGATAATATCGTATTTTTCTGTTTCAACAATATCTTTTACTGCTTCTTGGATTTTAGCTAATAATTTACCAAATTCTTCTTTTTGGCGTCTCTGATAATCTCCAGAAAATGCCTTAGCTTTATTTTCAAAATCAGAAATTGTCCTATTTAATTTACTTTTTTCAGAAGAAGATAATGTTAAACCATCTTTTTTTAGACGAGCTGTAGCTTCACTGGCCCTTTTTTCATCAGCTTGTAACGACTTAGCTCTCCCTTCAAATTCACTATCTAATGCTTTAGCGACAGATTCTCGTTGAGGCATGCGTTGTAATACTGACATAACATCAACTACTCCAATTTTAACTTCAGCATTTGCAAAACTTGAAAAAAGCAATGCTAGACTAACACAAAGAACAGATATAATTTTTTTCACTTTAATCACCTATTTATTTTTATTTATAACACGGAATTACCATGTAGAGCCTATATTAAATTGGAACTGTTGCGCTGAATCACCATTATATTTTTTTAATGGTTGAGCATAAGAAAAGACCAAAGGACCTAATGGTGACATCCATTGCACAGCAATACCTGTGGACATTCTAACATCTGATGGAGAACTATAATCAGGGATATTATTTTCTTTTAAGCTCCATTTTGTATCCCATACAGTACCAGCATCAAAAAATAGTGATGTTCTAATATTATCAGCATATTTCTCGCCTGCAAATGGCGTTGGAACAATTAGCTCTGCACTAGCAAAGGCAATCGCATTACCACCTACAGCATCTTTTGATTTTGTACAACCTGATGTGTTATTTAAGCTATCACAAACACTTGTTTTATTAAGGTATACAGCTTTAGGACCAACAGTATTTGATTTAAACCCACGTAGTACTGATGCCCCACCAGCATAAAAGTTTTCGTAAAAAGGTAACTCTTTACCACCGAAACCACCGCCATAACCTAATCGAGCACGAGTTAAGAAAACCCAGTTATGGTCATTATCAATAGGATAATAGTAAGATAGATCTGAAACTAATTTATAGAATCGATTATCAAACACAGGAACTGAAACTTTAGCACTAGTAGTCATTTTAAGTCCATCAGTAGGAAAAAATCCACGGTCTAAAGAGTTATATGTCCAATAAGCATTTAATAATAAATCATCCGTTTTAAAAGAAACAGAATTTTTATCTTTAAGGTTTTCACCCATAGAGTTAAAATAACGCCACATGCCGTATTGCGCTTGCATATCGGATAACTTATGGTTGGCATATTCAGTTCCAAAACGAACAAAATTATTTTCACTAATTGGGAATCCTAAATTAGCCGATGCGCCCCAAGTTTTACTTGAATATTCTGACTCATCATCTTTATCATCATTTTTATAGGTATTATAATAAATACTACCGCCTAAACTTACACCATCAACGGTAAAATAAGGATCAACGATAGAAACAGATGCCGTTTTATCAGTATCTGTAGTGTTAACATCAAATGAAACACTATTGCCTGTACCTAACCAGTTGTCTTGAGAAATACCTGCATTAAAACTAACACCACTATCAGAACCTATACCAACACCAAATTTGATACTACCAGTATTACGTTCAGCAACTTTATAAATAATATCAACTTGATCATCAAATCCAGCTACTCGTTCAGTATTTGCTTCAACTGTATCAAAAAAACCTAGTCGACTTAAACGTTCTTTACCTAACTCAACTAATCCATTACTTAACCAAGATCCCTCCATTTGTCGAAGTTCACGGCGGATTACGCTTTCGCTTGTTACGGTATTACCGACTATTTTAATATTACGAACATAAAAGCGTTCACCTGCATCAACAAAAACAACTAACTTAACAGTATGTTCTGTATCATCCATTTCAGGTTGAATTGATACTCTAGGATATGCATAACCAAAATTAGCTAGCAAGCGCTTAACATTATCTTCAATTTCGGTAATTTTTTTACCGTTATAAAGCTCACCAATTGATACTTTTTCATTAGCAATTTTGGTAATTGCTTCTTTATGACCTGCAAAATTACCCATCAATTCAAGTTGAGATAACTTATACTGCTCGCCTTCATGAATATTGATTGTAACGTAAATGCCTTTTTTATCTGGTGTTAAGCTGACTTGTGTTGATTCTATATTAAAACGAGCATAACCACGGTTTAAGTAAAAACTTTGCAATTCATCTAGATCCGAGGCTAATTTTTGTTTTTGATATTTACGATCGCCAAGCATATTCCACCAAGGCACCTCATCACGCAAAGTAAAACGCGAAATAAGTTCTTCTGACGAAAAAGCTTTAGCACCAACAATATTAATCTGATCGATTATTGCTGATTTACCTTCAGCAACAACTAATTTTAAATCGACACGATTACGAGATAACGGAGTTACAACAGCTTTAATCTGAGCATTGTATTTACCAATACTGTAATAAAAATCTTCTAAGCCCTTTTCTATGCCTGAAAGCATGGTACGATCTAACGCATCGCCTTCACGAATACCAGAACTATCTAGGTTTTTTTTAAGCATGTCATCTTTAACTGATTTATTACCAGAAAACGTTATACTTGCAATAGTGGGGCGTTCTTCAACATGAATAATTAGCCGATCCCCATCACGAGAAACGGTAATATTATCAAAATTACCGCTAGAATAAAGTGATTTGACAATGCGACCTAAATCAGCTTCATTAACATAGTCACCAACTTGGATTGGCATTTCAAGTAATGCAGCTCCAAGAGTGACACGCTGTAAACCTTCAAATTCAATATCTTTTACTACAAAATCATCAATACAAAATGCATTGGAGCTATATACAGCTGTAGCACTGAACAGCAAAGATGCTATTAGTAATTTATTTATTTTCATCGTAAATGTTTTATAACCTCATCTCATCCCATCACAATCGTAAAATATCATTAAATAGCGCAATTCCCATTATTACCATTAATAAAACAAATCCAATACGAAAAAAACGCTCTTGTGATTTATTTGATAAAGCTTCACCTCTTATCTTTTCAAATAATAAAAAAGCAAGGTGTCCTCCGTCTAATATAGGTAATGGAACAAGATTGATAACACCTAAACTTATACTAATAAAAGCTAAAAAGTATAAGTAAGGGGTAATACCATAACTTGCCGTTTGTCCTGCGCTTTTTGCTATTGTTATTGGCCCTGATAAATGTTGTAAGCCAATAACACCTGTTACTAGTTGATAAAGCGAACGAACAGTTAACTTTGTGGTTAATACTGTTTGCGCCATACCTTTATTAAAACCTTCTAAAAAACCATACTGCACAACTTTTGTATCGGTTGTGGGATACAAACCAGCGACGCCTTTTCCATCTATACCAATAGTTGGCACAAGTTTAAGATAAATATCTTTATTTTCTCGATTAATCTGTAATGTCATTGCTTGAGCTTTTTTAATGGTATTAGAAAAATCGTTCCAATCTACATATGGTTGCTCATTATAACTAATAATTTTATCGCCAACACGTAAACCAGCTTGCTCTGCAGCCGATTTTGATACAATTTTGCTTACAATTGGATAAATTTCCTGCTCCTTAGGTACAAATCCAAATGCAGTAATAGCCGATTTTTTTTCTATATCAAAATGCCAACTGTTAATATCGATACTTTTTTTAACTTCTTTTTGAACACTACCATCTATATTATCAATATAAGATAAAGTTACATTAGATTTCCCCATTGCTGTAATTAAAGCTAAATTAACATCATTCCATGTTTCTATTTTGATATTATCAATAGTTTTCAATTCAGCACCTGCTGGAATTGTTGCTGTAGCAGCTGGCGTGTTAGGTATTACATCTTTTATTTTTACTTGGTAAACCGCTACCCCCATCCAAAAAATAATCCAATAGGCAATTAAGGCTAATACAAAATTAGCAAATGGACCAGCAACAATAATTACAGCTTTTTGCCAAATCTTTTTTCTATCAAATGCAAACTTTTCATTATGACTTGATAATTCTGTTGCCCTACCGTCGAGCATTTTAACATAACCACCAAATGGAATCATAGCAATTACCAATTCAGTTCCACTTAAAAATTTATGAGACCACAGTTTTTTACCAAACCCTATTGAAAAACATTCGACGTGGACCTTACATAAGCGAGCAGCACAAAAATGTCCAAGCTCATGAATGGTAACTAATATACCCATGGTAACAATAAATAATAACAGTGACCACAACAAAATCTATTACCTTTTATAATAAGTAAAAAGCTAATGTAGCAAAAACAGGAACAGCTGCAGTTAAACTATCAATACGATCTAAAATACCGCCATGTCCTGGAATTAAATGACCGCTATCTTTAATACCAGCTTCACGCTTAAACATACTTTCAGTTAAATCACCTAATACTGAAACTAAAATTGCTAACAAAGAGCTAATAAAAAATACGCTAAATGCGATATCAAACTGGTTTATCATATAAACTATTACACTAAGCCCTATTGCAAAAATAAACCCACCAATAAAGCCTTCTAACGTTTTACCTGGTGAGACTTTTGCAGCTAATTTGCGCTTACCAAACGCTCTCCCTACAAAATAAGCTCCTGTATCTGTTGCCCATACTAGCATAAAGACATAAAGCAACCAAATTGCGCCTGTATAAAAATTAGAATTATAGTTAATTGATCTTAATTTAACCATACCAATAAAAAATGGCACTAGTGTAAAAAAAGCAAACAATAATTTAATAACAACTGAATTACCCCAATATTTAGCCGTAACTGGATAACTAACCACTAAAAGCAGAGCAATTAACCACCATATGACTGATAAAAATAAAATAACTGTATATAGCTTTATTTTTAATTCAATAGAATTTGGTATTAAATAAAGTAAACTTAATACAATAACAGTTGAGAAAGAAAAAATTAATTTTAAATACTTCTTAGTAATATGAAAAAACTGAGCCCACTCCCACGCAGCTAATCCACAAACCAGAATAATGGTGAAAGAAAACACTGGTAATGGAACAAAAAAAAGAACTACTACCACAAGCGGAATAAGCACGACTGCAGCAAATATGCGATGGATTAACATGAATGCTCCTTATTATGAATACCACCGAAGCGTCGTTCTCTGGCATTAAATGCATCGATTGCTTCATCAAATAAAGTTTGGTTAAAATCAGGCCATAAAGTATTGGTAAAATAGAGTTCAGAATAAGCAGTTTGCCATAACAAAAAATTACTGATTCGGTATTCGCCACCAGTACGAATAACTAAATCAACTTCAGGAAATTCGCTCATACTCATTGCCGAGCTAAAATGTTCTTCTGTCATTTCATCTAAAGTGATTTCTCCGTTTTTAAATTGCATAGCCATTTTTTTTGCAGATTGTAAAATATCCCAACGCCCCCCATAATTAGCGGCTATATTAAGTACAAGACCAGAATTATTCTTAGTTAAATTTTGGGCGCAAACAATCAAGTTTTGCAAATGCTCACTAAAGTAAGAAATATCACCAATAATATTCAAACGCACATTATTTTTATGCAATTTTTTTATTTCTCGATTTAACGCATAAATAAACAGAGAAATTAAGGCTGAAACCTCGTTAGGTGGGCGTTTCCAGTTTTCACTACTAAAAGCGTATAAAGTAAGAACTTTTATTTTTAAACTTGCAGCATAAGCAACAATTTTTCGCACAGCTTTTAAGCCTGCTCGATGGCCGGTAGCACGCAATTGATTACGTTTCTGCGCCCAACGACCATTGCCATCCATAATTATAGCAACATGACTTGGAATACATCTTTCTTCTTGAGTCATGCAATCTCTCGTATTGTATCAATCATTTTATTAATTTATTATTCAGTCAATTAACGTGTGCCGTAAACAACAATCGTTTTACCATGTGCAGAAATCAAATGTTGATCTTCAAGCATTTTTAAAATTCGTCCAACGGTTTCACGTGAACAGCCAACAATCTGCCCTATTTCTTGCCGTGTAATTTTAATTTGCATACCATCCGGATGTGTCATTGCATCAGGTTGTTTAGCAAGATTTAAAAGTGTTTGCGCAATGCGCCCTGCTACGTCTAAAAATGCCAAATTACTCACCTTTTCAGATGTTACTTGTAATCGGCTTGCCATTTGGCTAGCAAGGCGCATTAAAATATCAGGATTGACTTGAACGAGTTGTTTAAATTTTTTGTATGAAATTTCAGCCACTTCACAACTTGTTTTGGCCTTAACCCATGCGCTTCGCTCGGTATTTTCTTCAAAAAGACCTAATTCACCCAAAAACTGATTTTGATTTAAATATGACAAAATCATTTCATTACCTTCATCGTCTTTAATCAATACCGCTACGGAACCTTTTAAAATATAATAGAGAGTTTCTGCTTTTTCACCTTGATGTATAAGGGTACTCTTAGCTGGATATTTATGAATATGACAATGAGATAAAAACCATTCTAACGTTGTATCCGATTGTTGCTTACCAATCATTACGCTTACCTCTCCATTTTATTTACAACAATAACACTATAACAAAGTTATGCAATAAATCATATATAAACAATCATTTTAGCTATCATTTAATTTGCTTAATATCAATTGTTTCATGCAATTGGGACCAAAATATGGCTACCGTTCCATTTGCTAATTGAAATTTAACATTGTTAACCTTTTCTTGTAGTGATATTTCTTGTAAACCATAATCAGTCCCTTCGCGCAATACAAAGTATTCAATTAGATTATTTAATGTTTGTGGATCAAGGTCTTGCCAAGGAATAATCATATTTTATGATAGTGAATTAAATATTACGATTATTTTATAGCAAACCTTAAATAATATGAAGCATAACTAATTGAGTGATATTTAATACTTAATAAAAAACCACTCCAAAGAGTGGTTTCAGATTGATGACAAACCTCGATATAATTCGGGGGTTATTTTTTTATTTAAACCATAAATAGGATTTTTAATTTGGATTTTATTAAATAAATTAAAAAATAGCCTAAAAAAACGTAACAAAAATAGCTTTATCGCTATTTTCTTGATATTTTGAGCCGTTGCAGCCAATAAACACTGCATTTGAACCTGCGCTCTTCCCCTAAATCTTGCATAGCGATGTCCGTGATGTTGTTTAGCGTCAGCAAAGCTGCGCTCTATGGTCTGTTTTCGCCGAGCATAGACTTTTTTACCCCACTGGCTTAAACGAATCTCGTTGGCTTTCTCTTTATCTACTTCCCAGATATGGCGTGTGATGACTTT
>NZ_FMBA01000052.1 GCF_900094935.1 Gilliamella intestini | reverse complement strand
GATTGATAACGTTTAACGGTGTATTTTGATACCAGCAATAAGGCTTTCATCACCCGAGCAATGTAACGGCGTGACACCCAAATATTCTCTTTCTGTAAATCAAAATGAATTCGTCTTGTACCATAAGACTGATAGCTCTGATTAAATAGCGTCACGATTTTATCGGCATAAAGCCCTACTGATTTTTGTCTATTCAATTTACACTGATAATAAGCGTAATGTCTTGATAATCCTAAATATTGACATAGTTTTGTTATGCTATAACGATGTCGATTTGCTTTTAGGATAGCGATTTTCGCCCTATTATCAGTGCTGCTTGCTTTAGAATATCGTTTTCCATACGTAGCTGTTTAAGCTCTTTACGCAAAGCGATTAACTCTTGTTCTTGTGGACTGCGATTATCTTTTGTTTTAAATGAGCCACTTTGGCTTGCTTGCGTTATCCAACGGTCTAGTGCTGATGGTGTCAAATCATATTCGGCAACGATTTCTCTACGTGATTTACCATGTTGATAAAGACTACTAACCATTTGGTGTTTAAAATCATCTGTGAATGTTCGTCTTTTGCGTTTAATCTTATTCATATTTGTTCCTTTTTTAGTTGTGATAAGTTTACCTTACCCCTTAAAAAAGTTGTATGATTTAGTGTAGCCGATCTAAGTCAAGCCTCGAACATATTTCCGTTAAAAGAAAGCCTTTAGCCAATTATTCTAAATGTCTATTAATACTTTTACTATTTACAGTTATACATAAGGTTGTTATTAGTGAATTTAATTCATGATACTATCAATTAGAAACTTATTTATTTAAATAAATATAAGGGTTAGAATAATTTATCGAAAATATATTATTCGCTTATTGTTAGAAGGATAAAGTTTATTCAAATTAATTTTTACAAGGGTGGATTTTATGGAATATGTACAACTTGGTAATTCTGATATTCAAGTATCTCGTTTTTGTTTAGGCTGTATGAGTTTTGGTGACCCAGCTAGCAAAATGCACGCATGGACCCTTAATGCTGATGAAAGCGAGGCCATCATTAAACACGCACTTGATTTAGGCATTAATTTTATTGATACCGCAAATACTTATTCAGCAGGAACTAGCGAAGAATATTTAGGACGGGCAATCAAAAAAAATATTTCTCGCGACAAAATCATATTGGCAACAAAAGTCTATTTTAACGAAGGACACCTATCAAAAGCCGCAATTGAAAGGGAAATAGACGGATCTCTTAAACGACTTGGCACTGACTATGTTGATTTATACATCATTCATCGCTTTGACGATACAACACCAATGGAAGAAACAATGGAAGCTTTACACAATCTTGTCAAGGCAGGAAAAGTCAGAGCTTTAGGAGCTTCGGCTATGTATGGATACCAATTTTATAACATGCAACTTGTGGCGAAGCAAAATGGTTGGACGCCTTTTATTTCTATGCAAAATCACTACAATTTACTATATCGTGAAGACGAACGTGAGCTTATTCCTATCTGCCAACAATTTAATGTCTCTTTAACACCCTATAGCCCTTTAGCCGCAGGCAGACTTGCTCGTTTAGAGTGGCAAGCCGACACCTTACGCAGCCAAACCGACCAAGTCGCCAAGTCTAAATATGACAGCACGCAAAAAGCCGATACCAGCATTGTACAAAAGGTTAATGAGCTTGCCGAAAAATATGGGGTAACCATGACACAAATAGCACTAGCGTGGCAATTTGCTAAAGGAGTGACAGCACCAATTATTGGAGCGACTAAAACTAAATATCTTGATGATGCAGTTGGAGCTATTAAGATTTCGTTATCGGAAGATGATATTGCTTATTTAGAAGAGCAGTATATACCGCATCGTATTGTTGGGGCGATTTGATTAATAAAGAAGAAAGATGGTTGTTTTTTATAAAAACAACCATCTAAAAATACTAATAAAGTAAATAATTTTTATGAGTTATTTTTAGTTATTTTAAATAATAACTATTCAGATAGTAACGATGTATAAAAATACCTAATATAAACTTAGTGCTGAATGCTATGACTTAACAACGTTTTTTGCTATAGTAAGCGTCATTTTATTTAATTCGGAAAAATTATAACCCATGGAATCTATACCTAATTGCCCTGTTTGCCAGTCTAAACACACCTATCACGATGGTACTTTTTATGTTTGTCCTGAATGTGCGCATGAATGGGATCCAAACGAAGTTGGGGCTTCTGATGATGGATTACAAGTCAAAGATAGTAATGGTAACTTACTTGCCGATGGTGATGATATTATTTTGATTAAAGATCTTAAATTAAAAGGATCATCAACGGTACTTAAAAAAGGCACTAAAGCGAAAGGCATTCGTTTAGTCGAAGGCGATCACGAAATCGATTGTAAAGTTGATGGTATGAAGATTATGCTAAAAGCCTGCTTTGTTAAAAAGGCTTAATAGAAACAAGCTAAATACTATGTCAATTCTGGCCTATCAGTATTGACATAGTATTTTTAACATAATGGCTTAATGCGATTTATTGCTAAAAAATCGGTCAGGAAAAGTGTTGATTTTATTGATGCTTTTTCTTTTTAATTCAATACGTTATAAGCATCACCACCTTAAATACCACAATACGTTCGAAATTCTTTCAAACATTTGTTCAAAAACAAATTCTACAAATGTTGGTAATGTTGTCATTAGGTAAGTGAGCATATATAATCCTAATAATAGCGTTGCTGGGTAGCCGACAACAAATATTGATAATTGTGGTGTCATTCGGTTAAGTAGCCCTAGTGATATATTGACAATTAGCAGTAAGGTCATTAAGGGAAGCGCTAGCATAATACCGTTAATAAATAGTAATCTGCTAATTTCAATCAGTACCAAATAACCATTTTCCTGTAATGGAATTAGTCCAATGGGAATAATATCAAAACTGTTTGATATGCCATATAGTAGCCATAAATGTCCATCAAGATTCAAAAACGTTAATAACGAAATAAGGTTTATTAGGCGTGATAATACCGATGTCGATGGCCCACCGATTGGGTCAAAAAAAGTTGCCATTCCTAGCCCCATTTGCATACCAATCAATTCACCAGCAAACCTCATGACCATAAATGCCAATTGCATAGTAAAGCCAATTAGTACGCCAATCATGACTTGTTGAACTGTGATCATAACACCCATCAAAGAATATATTTTGATGCTGTTATCAAGATTTGGTAGCGGTAGTAAAATGGTAATAAGTAAAGCTAGGCTTATTTTAACACGGTTTGGGATCTCTTTTTCACCAAAAATAGGCGCAGTCGTAATTAACGCTAATATACGCACAAAAGGGAAAAAACTATTTTGCACAAAAGAAAAGAAATCAATATTAAATAAAGTATTACTATCAAAATCCATTATATTTAATGCGTTAAATTAGGTATGTCAGTAATGACTGTTTGTAAATAGTCAATCATGGTTGATAACATGGTTGGTCCCCATAGGGTTAAGACTACAACGACAGCAATAATTTTAGGTATAAATGATAATGTCATTTCGTTAATTTGTGTTGCTGCTTGCAATAAGCTAATAATAAGCCCTGTAATTAAAGCTGCTAGTAATATTGGCCCTGCAAGTGATGCAGCAACTTTTACTGCTTGTATTGCTAAGGTACTTATATATTCTGGTGACATGGTGAGACTCAACTAAAAAAGCTTTGCGCTAACGATCCTAGCAATAGATGCCATCCATCAGCCAATACAAATAACATTAATTTAAACGGTAGAGACACAGTTGCCGGTGGTACCATCATCATACCTAATGCCATAAGTGTGCTAGCAACTACAAGGTCAATCACTAAAAAAGGAATAAAAACAGTAAAGCCAATTTGAAATGCCGTTTTTAATTCACTTACTACAAAAGCAGGAACAAGTACTCTTAATGGAATATCGTCACGGGTTTGAATGTTATTGGTGTGAGACATGTTGACAAACAGTGCTAGATCGTTTTCTCGAGTTTGGGCTAACATAAATTGTTGTAATGGTTTGGCTGCTTTAGTTAAGCTTTCTTGCATAGTGATTTGATTTTGCGAATAAGGTACATAAGCATCTTCATAAATTTTATCAACTACTGGTGACATAATAAAAAAAGTCATAAAAAGTGCAATTCCCAAAATAAGTTGATTGGGTGGTGCCGATTGTGTGCCAAGCGCATTGCGTAATAACCCTAGTACAATAATGATGCGTGTAAAGCTGGTCATCAATAGTAATATGATAGGGATAAAAGTGAGTAGGCTTAAAAATACTAATGTTTCAACAGGTAATGCCCAACCTTGCCCACTACTGAGTGGTTGAGCTATAGCAGATAGTGCTGATGTTTCCGCATAACTTGGTAGACTAAATAACAATAAGCTTAGCAAAAGAGTTAAATTTAATCGCACTTGTTGTTACTCCTTTTTGGTTTTCAACGCAGCTTGTAATATTTGTTGAAATGCATTACTTTGAGCCGAGTTTTTACCTGTCACATTTTGTTTAAGTAGCGTTTGAGTGCGTTGTTCATCAATAGTGTGAAGTAGTGTCATTTGTTGTGACGTAACTCCAACCACTAATAATTGGTTATCAACATGAACCATAATAATGCGTTCTTTCGGAGTAATGTTGTAGGTCGCTTTGATATCTAACCATTGGTGGGATTTTTTTTTCCAGCCCATTCGTTTAGCTAGCCATCCACATAATAAAATAAAACCAATGACCACAATTAGCATTAGCCCCATTGATGATCCTACTTCGGTATAGATATTTAATTCAGAAGATGGCGCCAATAAGGTATTTGTTGTACCAACAGTTGGTTGTTCTAAATGGGATTGTTTGCTTGTCATTAGCGGCTCAATCTTCTTACTCGTTCTGCTGGAGTAATAATGTCGGTAATGCGTACACCGTAGTTATCACCCACAACAACAATTTCACCTTGCGCAATTAAGTAGCCGTTAATTAATATATCTAATGGCTCACCTATTTGACCATCTAAAGCTATGACCGATCCTTGGGTTAGATTTAAGAGATCTTTAATAGTCATTTTGGTTCTGCCTAATTCAACACTTAAATTTACAGGAATATCAAGGATCAAATTGATATCATTTTTTTTATCTTCTGCTTGTTGTGGCGATAGTGTTTCAAAAATAGCGTCTTTAGCATTGAGTTCGTCGCTAGCTAGATTAGTGGGTTGTTTGTCATCACTATTTTGTTTGATATCAGTCATTAAAAACTCCTTCATTCAGTTGCTCTAATACAGGGTTAATAACCTGTTCAACTTGAATTGCATATTGTTTATTCATTTTGCCATAATTTCCCGTTAAGATAGGTACCCCCCCTACGGTGACATCAAGACTTGTGGGTTTTTCGATCATTAAAACATCATTAGTCTTTAAGGCTAATAATTTGGCTACAGATGTATTTATCGTAGCAAAATTAGCAACTAATTCGACCGCAGATTGTTTGATTCCGCTAGTTAGGGAGCTCATCCAAACGTTATCATCTTGGTAAGTTTGTTGTTCAATCGGTGGTTTAATAAGTAGCTCTTTGATAGGTTCAACCATTGAATAAGGAATGCAAACACAAAAAGTTGCTTTACTATGACCGACTTCAACCTTAAAGTTGCTTATTAATACAATATCATCAGGTGAATTGGTGATATTAGTAAATTTACTTTGCATTTCAGAGCGAATATATTCAGTTTCAATCGAGTAAACATCCGCCCATGATTTTTGATAAATCACTAACGCTAACTCTAAAATTTTTTTAATAATTTGCTGTTCTGTGTGAGTAAATTCTCGTCCTTCTGTTTCGATTTCAGTTTTATGCCCATCGCCACCAAATAAGGAATCAACAATAATAAAAACCAATTCGGGCGAAAATGAAAATAAGCTCGCTCCCCTTAATGGGTTAAGATGGACTAGGTTTAAATAAGTTGCTGGCGAAATTTCAGAAAACTCTTTAAATGTAAGCGGCTCAATGGGCGAGGCAATCACATCAGTATTACGACGCAACCGATTAAATAAGCCAATTCGAAATTGCCGAGCAAAACGTTCATTAATAATTTCTAACGCAGTTAAGCGCTCAGGAATAAAGCGATGTCTAACTGATAGATCATAAGGCCTTACATCGGGAGATTTATCTAATGTAGGGAAATTAAATGAAGCGTCAACCTCTAAATTGTTTTCAGAATTTTCTTCAGTTGTTAATGAACAATCTAAGGTTTGCTCCTCATTATTATTTTCATCAAGGCTTGTTGTTGATTCATGCTTATCAGACATGTTAATCACCGTATAATAAAATCAGTAAATAGCACTTCATCAATCTTAACAAGATGTTTTGCATCATATTGTCGAGATAAGGCAGTTTTTATCTGCTCTTGTAAATCGTTTTTTCCTTTTTCTTGTTTTAGATTATTAACATATTGTTTTGAAGTTAAAAGCAGTACATCGCTTCTTACTTCGGGTAAATAGTCTAATAACACTGTTTTTTGGTCTTCATTCGCTACACGTAACACAATACCAACATAAAGGATTTTGTTGATGTCGATATGCTCCTGAGAAACAGGCAATGAAATAGTAAATGGCTTTAATGTTAAAAATACGGGCGATGTAACTTCGGGTTCTTCCGGTTCTTTAATTGTGCTGTGTGAACCTTTTTGAAACCACAAATAAGCTGCAGCGCCTACTGCTAACAGTGTAATAAGAATAAGAACTAAATTTAAAATACTTAATTTCTTTTTGGTTGTCGGCATATTTATTCTTGTCTCTATAATATTTAAAAAGATCTACAATTCATTTAGTGTCTATAGCAATAAGAATAATAAATCATATTTTTAAAATTGATTTGAAGAATAGGCAATAAAACATCACCTATTTAAGCGTTTTAATCTATTGAGCTTGATAAATTGTATATTAATGTTTAAGCAAGAACGCTGATTCCTGAGCTTAGCGAGCTGTTTTCCAAAAATATGGGCTCAATATTATCATCTGTCGTATCAAGTGATATTTCTCTTTGCAGTTGGCTATTTTTTGGGGAGTGATGCATGGCAGATTGCTGTGAATCGTTCATCATCGAAAAGTCACCAATATTGGTCTGTTCAAGTGTAATACCTTGATGTTCTAGTGATGTTTTTAAAAAAGGTAATGCTGATTCTAACATCCCCTTAACAAAATGATGTGCTGCCATCATATGCAGGTTCATTTTATCGTCATTTATTTCAAGTTTAATGTGCAAAGATCCTAATTCTTTAGGCTGTAGTTTAATTTCGGCAGTTTTAATATTTTGGCGATTAAACATCACAATTTGCTCAGTTAAAGAAGTTTGCCATTGTTCACTGTTAACTTGCGTTGATAGATTTATTGTCACTGGCTTTACCGTAGTATTTGCTGGCGATAATAACGAACTCTGCCCATTTGTATTAGGTGTTAACAAAAGTTCTTTATTGTGATGTCTAGTCATATCTTGACCGTGATTGTTAGTTATAAGTTGAGCTTGGAAATTGTCTATTTTTTGAGTGATATCATTCGCATTTTGCTTGTTTTTTGTTTGATTTATATTAACGTTAACCTCACCTTTAATGTTTATAGCTTGCTTACGAGTATGTCCTAACTTTACCTCTTTTTTATCATCCGCTAATGACATGACATCGATTTGTGAGTTTGTCTTATTAATTAAGTTTTCACTACCATAAATAGAAGAAAGCAATTTCGTTGCCTGCTCATTTGTTGCTGTATCGGTCGATAAATCACCTAATAAATCAGTATTTACGTTAGCCGTCATTAATGAACTTTGATCAATCTCAATATCACTATGTTGTGCTACATCAAGCAATGCACAATGCATTTGCTCTTGTGGTACATTATTAAAAGGATAAATGGCAATAAAAGACATGTTGGCATCGTTGTCATTATCTTCATGTGTTTCATTCTTGCCATTTAGTTTAGTATTAGGTAATTGCTTATCTTGCTCTATTTGGTTTTCACTAAGTTGCAATAATTGCTGAAAACTATCATTATCGTTAGCCATACCATCGGTTTCAACAAGTTCTGATTGACGAGAAGCGGTAAGGTTTAAATCATTAATCAGATTAATATTCATTTAATATTCTCCTTGCTAATTGTAATTGCGCAAATTCATCTGTCAGTTTCTGTTGTAACCGATTCTGCTGTCGTAAATATTGGTTATGCTGTTTGTTTAGTAATGTGTTATAAGTGTTTACATTTTTTTGTGATTGATTAAGGTTTTTTATAATTTGCTTTTGTTTGATATCTAACGATAACAACAATTTTTTTTGTTGCTCAATTCCTTGCTCAATAGAGGCAATAAACGATGTAAAGTTACTTAACTCACTACCTTTTATCCCCTCAGATAAGGCATTATTTAATTTTTGTTGATATTCAACATAATAATCCTTTAAAACATTAAGTTGTGATTGTGCATTTTGTTGATTTTCGTTGGCTTTTTTTAGCTTCATTAAATTATCGTCGACCGACTTTTGTGCCAGTTTTTTTAATGTAGTAAAGGCTATTTTTGATGAATGTTTATTCACAGCACACTACTCCTAACCTGTTAATTGCGGTGCCACAATGTCCGCCAATTGTTGATAGGCATCTTGATAACTACAGTGTTCATAAATACCTTGTTGTAAAAATTTTTGCATTACGGGATATAGCGTTATTGCTTTGTCTAATAAGGGATCGGTACCTGCTACATAAGCACCAACATTAATTAAATCACGGTTTCGTTGAAAGCTTGAAAACAGTTGTTTAAATAATCGTGATTTTTTTTCGTCTTCAGGTGCAGTAAGATCGGTCATAACTCGGCTAATTGAGGCTTCAATATCAATAGCTGGGTAGTGTCCTGATTCAGCAAGTGAGCGTGATAATACAATATGACCATCTAAAATTGCTCTAGCAGAATCAGCAATTGGATCTTGTTGATCATCACCTTCCGTTAATACCGTATAAAAGGCAGTAATTGCACCTTTACCACTTTCGTCATTGCCAGCCCTTTCAACAAGCGCAGGCAATTTTGCAAATACCGAAGGTGGATATCCTTTCGTCGCAGGGGGCTCGCCAATTGCCAAGGCAATTTCACGTTGTGCCATGGCATAACGTGTTAATGAGTCCATAATCAATAAAACGTTAAATCCTTGATCACGAAAGCTTTCGGCAATTTTAGTGGCATAGGCTGCACCTTGTAAGCGCAATAGGGGCGAAACATCTGCAGGTGCAGCAACAACAACCGCTCGGGCTAAACCCTCTTCACCCAATATGTTTTCGATAAAGTCTTTTACTTCGCGCCCTCGTTCACCAATCAAACCAACAACAATGATATCCGCTTGAGTGTAACGCGCCATCATGCCAAGCAAAACACTTTTCCCCACACCTGACCCTGCAAATAAACCCATTCGTTGCCCTTTCCCTACGGTCAGTAACGCATTTATTGCTCTTACGCCAACGTCTAACACCTGATGGATTGGCGTTCGTTGTAATGGATTAAGTGATTTACTGGCTAACCCTGCATACTCAATATGTTCTGGTAAGGGTTTGCCATCTAACGGCTTACCCATAGCATCAACTACTCTACCTAATAACCCCATGCCTACAGGCAATACTTTATGACTAAAGTGTATTAAATCATATTGTTTAGTATAAACTCGTGCACCTAATAAAATACCATCAGTTGATTCAAAGGGCATTAAATAAAGTGTTTGATCTTTAAAGCCAACCACTTCGCACTCAACAGGCTCAATCAGCCCCTCTGTTTGTCGCTCAACTAGGCAGTTAGATCCTAAAGGTAATTTTAATCCTACAGCTTCAAGAACTAATCCCGATGCTTTGACCAAACGCCCATATTGACGAATTAAAGATAAAGACTCAAGTCGCTGTGTCGCTTGGGTAATTTTATCTGACCATAAAGATGAATATTTCATGTTAATGATTATCCCTTTTTACACAGTCAGACATGATTTGCCAATGATTGTTGATACTTGTATCAATTTCATTGGTGTCAGTAAAAACTTTACACCCCCCTATTTCAATATTGGGGTCTGCGATAAGTTGCCACTTATATTGCAGGTTTTCTTCATTAAGCATGGGCTTTAACCATTGCCAATCAGTAGGGTTAAGGTGTAACGACATAGGTTCTGACAAAATTGAACACTGCTCAACCAATATTTTTATCGTATGCATTAGTTGTTTTTGTTTGATTTTAGTAAGACTACCCACTGTTTTTTCGGCAGCGATTAACGCTAAATCAAACAACTTAGGTACGATTAATTCATCAATATCATTAATTGATTGCGCAAAGTTATTGGATATATCAGTTATAGCGTGAACTGTTTTACATCTTTCATCATTGAGCTGCTGTACAATCTGCTCTCGTCCTTCTTGTTGCCCAAGAAGGAAACCTTGTTCGTAACCTACTTTTTTTCCTTCGTCAAAACCTGCCTCTCGTCCTAAATTAAATCCCTCTTGATAGGCTTGTGTTTCAATTTCCTGCTTTAATTGTTCTAATGTTTGTTGAGTAACTACGAGTTCTGAACTTTCGGTATTAAATTCTGATTCTGGCTTTGGCTCAATCTCAAGATCAGGCTGTAACACATTAACTTCGGTTTGTTCTAACTCTTTGCTTTCGATTACATTTGATAGCGAACATGTAGCTAAGTCCCGAAAGTTTAGTGGTTGCCAGTCTAATTTATCGGATTGGTTATACGTATTCATCATCACCACTAGTTAAGATCATTTCGCCACTTTCTGCTAATCGACGCGCAATAACCAAAATTTTCTTCTGTTCGGTTTCAACTTGCGATAAGCGTACTGGCGGTCTGTTTTCAAGATCTTCACGTAAAATCGACGCAGCGCGTTGAGACATGTTACTTAACAGTTTGTCACGTAGTGCCGTCGATGCGCCTTTTAATGCAATGATGAGTACTTCATTATCGACTTCTTTAAGTAGACGTTGGATACTTCTGTCATCAACTTCAACAAGATTTTCAAACAAGAACATTTCATCAATAATTTTCTGTGCAAGCTCGACATCATAATCACGCAATGAGTTGATAACTAGCTCTTCTTGCTGCGACTTCATTAAATTAATAATTTCAGCCGCTGTACGGATTCCTCCCATATTATTCAGTTTAATATTTTGACCATGTAATAACGTTGATAACGATGCTGATAACACTTTAAGTGCTGATGGCTCAACACCACCAAACGTGGCTATTCGCAACATAACGTCATTACGTAACTCATCATCAAATAGATTCAAAATTTCAGCGGCTAAATCACGATTTAAATGTACTAATATTGTCGCAATAATTTGTGGGTGCTCTTTTTTAACAAGATCAACTGCTCGTGCAGCATCAACAAAGTTCAGCATTTCAAGGCCATCGGTTTCTTCTTTTCGATCGGTATTTAATAGATCGTCAAGTAAACGTTCGGTTTTTTCACTACCAATGGATTTTTCGAGTATTGTACGTAAGTATCCATCAGTATCTGTATTTAAAACAGCACAATCATCAAGTGTTCCTTGGCACTCATTAAGTATACTTTTCAACTGTTCTTGAGAAAGCTGAGGCAATGACATCATTGCACTACTAATTTGTTGTACTTCTTTCGAACTTAAATACTGCATCACTTTTGCAGCTAGCTCTTCACCTAATACCATTAATACGGTGGCAGCTTTTTGAGATTCACTTAAATTCATTGTTCTGTGTCCTCCTTACTGATCCAGCTACGAATTATTAATGCCATAACACGAGGATCTTTTTCAACAACTTTGCGGATGTATTGCTGTTGTTGCATGTTATCTTCAAATATTTTTTGCTGCTGTTTACTGTGCGCTTTATAATCTAATTTTTCCTCAACAACGGCTGATGCGTCAGTAGTTTTATCACCCCAAATTAGATATTGTCGCTGTACTTTTATCCATAGTGAACGCAATACTTTTCGCCAGATTAACCAAATAAGCAAAATATAAATCAGATATTTACCAATATTTTTAGCCATTTGATAAAATTCATTGGTCTTCCAAAATGCAAGGCTGTTATCTTCATCTAATTGTTGAGCGGTGAATTTTAAGTTGGCTACGGTGAGTGAATCGCCACGCAAATCTGAAAACCCCATCGCTTGGCGGGCTAACAATTCAATATTTTTAAGTTCATCATTATCTAGCTTTACCCATTGTTGAGTACTTTCTGACTCCTGACTGTCATCTGATTCCGATTTGCTATCACTTGATTCGGTTTTGACAAATTTATAATTAACTAAAACGGCAACAGATAAGCGTTTAATTCGTCCTTCCGGTATTTGACTATGTATAACTTGTCGATTTACTTCAAAGTTGACAGTATTATTTGATTGTAGGTTGTAAGATTGCGCTTTATCTGTTTTTTCAGTCGATACGGTTTTTGTTTCATCTGCATCAATCGGTGCATTAGAAGTTGGCAGTGGTTGGTTAGACAAAGCGCCAGGCACGCCACCTATACCATTACTATTGGCTGATTGTTGGTTTGCTATTTGTTGCTTACTGCGGATAGTTTGATTCGCAATATCGCTATTAGGATCATAAGTTTCTGATGTTGATTCTTGTCGGCTAAAATCTACATCTGCATTGACTTGTACCTTAACATTATTTTTACCTAAAATAGGTATAATAATTTTTTCCACTCGTTGACGAATACTTTCTTCAATCCGTTCACTAAATTCGAGTTGAGCAACATTCGTATTTCTGTTTCGATAACCTTCACCCGTTAATAAATGACCATGTTGATCGATGATAGTCACTTTATCAGCCTGTAATTCAGGCACACTACTTGAAATTAAGTGAATAATAGCATCGATTTGACCTTGTGATAAACTTCGGCCTGGTAGTAAAGTCAATGCAACAGAGGCTGATGGAGATTTTCGCTCACGAACAAATAAAGACGGCTTGGGCATTGCTAAGTGCACTCTAGCATCATCTATGCTACTGATAATCGATATTGTTCTGGATAATTCACCTTCTAGTGCGCGTTGGTAATTGATTTGCTCATTGAATTGACTCATACCAAAGCTTTCTTTGTCGAGCAATTCAAAACCAACAGAACCACCTTTAGGTAATCCTTGTTGCGCTATACGTAAACGGGTATCATAAACCTTATCTTGTGGAATTAAGATTGTCGAACCCGAGGCAGAAAATTGATAAGGAATATTCATCTTATCAAGTTGACTAATTATTTCGCCACCATCTTTATCATTTAAATTACTAAATAAAACACTATAAGACTCATCTTTAGCCCATAAATAGATAAAACTAACAATAGCCATTGTAATTACACCTGCAATTAACAATGCCATTTTTTTGTTTTGTTTTAATTGATCGGCAAAAGGCAACTTATTGAAAATTGATTCACCTTTATTATTGACTGTTTCGCTAGCCATAGCATCCTGACTCTAAACTATTTAGATTGACTCTGTAGTTTATTATCCATGTATTTAAAAAATTCAATGGCAAGAAAAGCGCACAGTTTTTCCCTTACTTAAAACCTTTGATTTTTTGTTTTTATGATAAATTTAACGGCAATTGGCAAAATAAACAAAACAAATAACCATCAAGATGAATACAATCAATATGTTAAATTCAATTGAGCTGACAAATTTAAATGAATCAGCCTATATTACTGCAAAAGAGCACGTTGCTGAAAAAAAAAGCTTTGGTTCAGAGCTAAAAACAGCTTTAGATAAAATCAGCCAACTGCAAATACAAGCAAATCAACAAGCTAAAGCGTTTGAGATGGGTGATCCTAATATTTCATTAAACGAGGTAATGGTTAGTATGCAAAAATCATCAGTATCATTACAGTTTGGTATTCAAGTACGGAATAAACTGGTTGCTGCTTATCAAGAAATTATGAATATGAATATTTAACTCATAGCCTCTATTAAATAAGAAATAAAAAACGATATTTTTTTGTGTGGTTATTTTATGTATGATTATTCATTCTTACATAAAATACTATATTTAATCAAAACAGTAATAGATTTTTATGGCCTTATTATAAAAAATCAGGCCAAACTAAACTTCGCTAAAATTTACATTAATCTTGCAATTTCTTGATATTTATCTATTTTATTCTGATAATTGACATGTTTACTAATTAACTCTCTAAGCTGAGAATGACGAGTAATCATTAATTGGGTTAACTGCTGCTGATAGCTAAGAATATTTTTAATATACATTCGAACAATATCCTGATGTTGCAAAGGAATATTTTCAATTTCTGCAAAATCATCAATCAACATAATACCTTTTGATAATTGAAGATATTTAGCTTGCCAACTTAACAATAAATCCCAGTTTTTGTCCCTTGCGTTAATCAACATTGATTAGGGACTGTTGCTCTTTGCTGTACATAAATTACTCAACAATACATTGGCAGCCACATTAACATAAATGCCAGTGATACCATACTGGCATAATTCCTTTCTAACTTATCGTATCTAGTTGATATTGAACGATATTGTTTGATTCTAGCAAAGGCATTCTCGACTAAATGACGATAGCGATAAAGGCAC
>NZ_FMBA01000049.1:1144-15016 GCF_900094935.1 Gilliamella intestini | reverse complement strand
AAGTCAATACAGTGATAGCCGATAAAGGTTATGACAGCGAGCCTTTTCGGTGCTTTGTTCGTCAAAAAGGCGGACGAACGGTGATTGCTAAACGTAATTATGGTAAGGATATAGATAAAAGCAGTATGGATAGGTGCCTTTATCGCTATCGTCATTTAGTCGAGAATGCTTTTGCTAGAATCAAGCAATATCGTTCAATATCAACTAGATACGATAAGTTAGAAAGGAATTATGCCAGTATGGTATCACTGGCATTTATGTTAATGTGGCTGCCAATGTATTGTTGAGTAATTTATGTACAGCAAAGATCAACAGCCCCTAGGCATTAGTTTTGTTTTTTATGGATATTTATTACATTATTTCTCAAATTACTATAAGCAACGTGAAAAATTTCTACAGTTTAGTTTTAGTTAAACTGCTTAATAATCAGCGTATCAATCAAAAATTTACCAAACCAATCTATGCCCAAATCAATGGAAAACCGAAAGCCTGATACGAACTTTAATGGCAATGCCTCATAATCAACAAATATTTAGTGATACAAAGACTGTCAACAAAAGCTACAACGCTTTATGAGTTTTTAAAAGTCTATTTCAATCATGAAGTGTAAATAACCTTATGTTTTTATACAATTAAATTTTAAATCTGTGTCTATAAGCTAACTATGAAGGTAACTTTATTAATCAATGCCCTGACACCTTCGAAAATAAATTAATAATCACAACACCAAACATGATAAACCCCATCCCAACTAAAGCTGCAAGATCCAAAGTTTGTTTTAAAAAGATCCATGCAATTAAGCTTATTAAAACTATTCCAATTCCAGACCAGATAGCATAAGCAATACCTACGGGAATGGTTTTTAATGCTAATGAAAGTAAATAGAACGAGGCACTATAGCCCACAATGGTAATGATGGAATAGATAAGATTGGTAAATCCATCGGATAGTTTCAATGAAGAAGTTGCAATAACTTCACAAATAATTGCAAAAAAAAGTAATAAATATGAGTTCATCTTAATGCCTATAATCGTCAAATAAAAAGCCAACTACCCAAAATTTGGGTTAAAATTTTAAAACAATCAATCTCTAATTAACTGTTGAACGTTAATAGATAAAAACAATATTTTGTTGCCTTATTTTGATATCATTAATTATTATCGAAAGGTAAAGATAGATAGCTATTAACGCTAGAAAAGGACGATATTTATGATAACTTAGGCTTCTACTTTAAAAATAACTTATTAATTATTAATAAATAAATATAGCCCACATACCAAAATAGCTCCGCTAAATCTATATAACAACCATCATTATACCTAAAATGAGGCACTTAGTAGTAACTTTTACATACTATTTTTGGTGTGGCAGATGAATTCATTTTATATAATTTTCTACTTATTGATGTACCGATTCTTCTAACTAGACAGAAATATCTTCTAGTTCTATTTTTTTGATAAAATTAGAAATAATGCTTTTACACTTATAATAAGTTAATATATAGAAATTCTTCGCGTTGTTTACAGTAATTTGAGAAACGACTGTAATGAATATACAAAAAACAAAACTAACGCCTTATCACAGATAAGCGATAGAGCGCTGATATCAAAAAGAAAAATAACTGTCACCAATTTGGCTAAACGCTTTATGGTCAGTTGTCCTACCATTTATAACGTACTAAAAAAAGCCTGATTGAAGCTGTTTATGCCTTTAACCAGTCAGAATGAACGTTATAAAACCATCAGTTATGGAATTAAACGCCTAGTTAAAGTCGAAAAATCGATTGAAGATAAATTAAGACGGCAAGCTAAACGCGATAACAAAACCTCTCTGAGCGAAATACGACAGGTTGATACCAAAGGTTTACCTTTACTTAAAAATGAAACGAAGCAGCAAACTAGAGAATATTCGCTTGACAGTATCAATTTGATTTTTAAGGTTTTTATACATAAACGCAGCGCATTCCTGAAACTTTTTAACAGAAATTCTACTTCTTTGATTTATTTAGATAAACTGTGTGATAACCGGTATATCAAGCAAAAATCACCTGCCCACAAACCAATAAAAGCCAAAAGCGTGATACGAACTTTGAATTGAAATGTGGCATAAGCAGCCAATATTTAACGATTCCAAAGAAAGAAAACAAAAGCTTAAATGTTTGATTAATTTTTATCTTACGGTTAAACCGCATAAAACAATTTGAGGAAAAACGTCTTATGATTTTTAGCGGATTATTTTAATCATAAAGTGTAAACAGCTCAGCGTTTTCCTACAATTAATTAGATATAAAGGGGCCTTTTAGCCCTTTTTTATTTATTACATTCTTTATTTTTTAACTTAACTTGTTACTTTTTAAAAATTTTTGAAAGATTACAACGATCAGTAAGGTTAATTAGATTAAAACTATCATGATGTGTTTTATTATATTCATAGGCCATATTGACAACCGCTTGTTCTATATGTGGCTCTACCCGATTTTTTTCGATAGGCTTTTTACGACTGATTTCTTGAAGCGCAGCTCACCCCCTTGCTCATACAGTTTTTTAAAGCGATAATAACTATCTCGACCGTATCCCATAACTTTGCAAGCTTGTTGAACGTTACCGAGTTGCTTAGCTAATTCTAAAAGTCCTAATTTGGGTTTAATGATTTTGGCAGTTTGATTTATTTCTGACTCTCCTTTTTGTGTTATAAAATAACTCAAGCGTCAGATTAAGTAAAGACTATTACAATTTAAAGGAAGATGAATGATCGATTTCTTATTCATCTTCCTAATAATTCATCATTCAAACTTACTTTGAGTGATTTTGTATACAAAATCTTGCATTTTCGTAGTGGTAAATAATGGTTGAAAAGTCAAAAGGTTCGCCAGCTGTGGTATAAAATACCTCTTCCACACAAAGAGCTGGTTCACCTGCTTGTAAGCCAAGATATTGAGCTGTTTCGGCATCAAGTTTGATTACTTGAAAATATTTATCAGAAAAGCCAATATTAATATTATAATTATCTTGAATGTAACTAAAAATTGAGTTTTCAACAATTTCTTTATTCAAGTAATTGATTAATTTTTTGCGATAATAAGATTGCTCTAGGCCATATAATTTACCATCAACATAGCGCAGGCGCTTAATAAAATAAACATCCTCCTCATCATCACACTGTAAATTATCTTTTACCTTTGAGTTTGGTTTAATAAGATCGACATTAAGAACTTTGGATACACCATAAGTATCGTCTAAATCAACTGTAAAACCATGACTTTGCAAAAAATTGAGATAGCCTCTTTTTTTACGTTCACGAACAAAAATACCGCTACCTTGCACTTGATAAATAACGCCCTGCCGCTCAAGGCAGTTAAGCGCTTTAACAATTGTACTACGACTGACCTGATATTGATTAATTAACCCGTCAATATTAGCAAGTTGCGTCCCTTTAGGTAATTGCTGCTGATAAATCAGTTGTTTAATCTTCCCTGCAACATATTGATATTTAAGCATTTAAAGTTCTTTTTCATTCTCTAAAAATTAAATATTTATTTTATACAAGTTATATTAACTTTTAAACTAAATCATATAAAAAAGAGATCTAGATCACAAACAATATAATTGGTAATTAACAATTTAAAATTTCAGACTAAGATAAACACATTAACTTACGTTAAGGAGCTAAATCAATGTCATCAAAAATTAGAGACTATAACAAACTCGCTGTTGATATTTTAAATGAACTAGGCGGTGAAAATAATATTGTGACCGTTTCTCGCTGTGCAACGCGTCTTCGTCTTGTTACCCAACATACACCAGATCACGCAAAAGAGAATATCGCTAAATTGCCGGGCGTGATTACCGTTGTTGAAAAAGGTGGTCAAATCCAAGTGGTTATTGGCACGCATGTTGATAAAGTTTATAACGCCTTTACGCAACTGATTAATACTGATAAAAAAGTAACGAATGACAATAAAGCGAATATTTTAAATCGTGTTATTGCGACGATGTCAGCTGTTTTTGCGCCATTTGTTTATGTTTTAGCCGCTTCGGGGATTTTACAAGGGATCTTAATTTTAATTAAATTAGGCTTTCCTAAAGTGGAATCAACTAGCACTTATAAAATTTTTGACTTTATTTCTTGGGCACCTTTTTTCTTTCTTCCAATTTTTATTGCTATTACTGCTTCACAACATTTTCGTTGTAATATTTACATTGCGGTGGCTTGTTGTGCCGCATTACTTTCTCCCACTTGGACTAAATTGGCAGAATTAATCAAAGAAGGGGCAAAAATCGATTTATTTGGTATTGCATTATCAGAAACGCCTTATAACTCAACCGTACTACCGCCACTTTTTTTGGTGTGGCTACTGTCGTATTTAGAGCGATTTTTGGAACCACGATTACATAGTATTATCAAACCTCTTTTAATGCCTTTAATCTGTTTAGTGATTATGGTGCCATCAACACTTATTGCTATAGGACCAATAACTGCAAACGCAGCTCACTATATTGCTAATGGTTATAATTGGATAGTTAATCTTGCGCCTTTCATTGCGGGTGGGTTGATTGGTGCTGTATGGCAAGTATTGGTTATTTTTGGTGTACATTGGGGAATAGCACCTGTCATCACCGAAAATATCAATCAATATGGGCAAGATTCTTTCCAAGCATTCCAAACTATTGCCGTAATTGGTCAAGTGGGTGCTGCACTAGGTTTTTATATAAAAACTAAAACACAAGAAATGAAAGGTATTTCATTATCTGCATTTATCACAGGTTTATTTGGTATCACTGAACCTGCTATTTATGGTGTAAACTTACGCTTTAAAAAGCCATTTATTTATGGATGTATCTGCGCATCTTTGGGTGGCATTGTTGCTGGGTTCTTTACACCTTATTACTATACTTATGCAGCACTACCAGGACCATTAACCATTGTCAATACCATTAAACCCGATAATATGAGTTCATTTTTTGGTGTGGCAATTGGTTCAGCAATTGCATTAATTGGCCCTGTAATTTTAATCCAAATTTTTGGCACTGGCGAAACGATACAAGATAATTTTAACAACCAAAAAACTATCAATACCCAAGACAATAATCCTAAGATTCTTCTTGATGAAGTTGACATCACAAGCCCGATGACAGGTAAAGCGTTATCACTAAGCGAAGTGCCCGATCCTGCTTTTTCACAAAAACTCATGGGTGAAGGGATTGCCATTGAACCCACCGATAACCACGTTTATGCACCTTTTGATGGCGAAGTCACAGCCGTGTTTGAAAATTCTAAACATGCCATTGGGTTAACATTAGATAACGGCGTTGAGTTGCTAATTCATGTTGGAATTGATACGGTTAATTTGACTAATAACGAGTTTGCATATCACGTTGAATTACACCAAAAAGTGAAAAAAGGTGATTTGCTAATTAGCTTCAATCCTGATGCAATTAAGCAAGCTGGTTACCCATTAATTACCCCAATTATTATTGTTAATACTGATCAGTATCAACAAATTTCATTAACCGATAAAACACAAGTAACAGTTGATGATATCATATTTAATATTAAGCAATAACAAGGAATCAAAAATGACTAAAAAACCATTTTTATGGGGCGGTGCTTTAGCCGCTCACCAATTTGAAGGCGGTTGGAACGAAGGAGGTAAAGGCCCAAGTGTTGTGGATGTTATGACTGCAGGTGCTCATGGCGTTGCAAGACAAATCACTCAAGATATCGAAGCTGGTAAATTTTATCCAAACCATACAGCAATTGATTTTTATCATCATTATAAAGACGATATCAAGCTTTTTGCTGAATTAGGTCTTAAATGTCTACGCACCTCGATCGCGTGGACTCGAATTTTTCCAAAGGGTGATGAACTTGAACCAAATGAAGAAGGCCTTCGCTTTTATGATGATGTTTTTGATGAACTAATAGCTCACGGCATTGAACCAGTTATCACATTATCCCATTTTGAAATGCCTTTACATATTGCTCGCCATTATGGTGGTTTTAGAAACCGTAAGACAGTTGAATTTTTTGAGCGCTTTGCTACTGCATGTTTTGAGCGTTATAAAAATAAAGTCAAATACTGGATGACATTTAATGAAATCAATAATCAAATGGATACCAGTAATCCTATCTTTTTTTGGACTAACTCTGGCGTACAAGTTAAACCTGATGAAAATCCGCAAGAAGTTCTGTACCAAGTTGCACACTATGAACTGTTAGCCAGTGCTAAAGCAGTAATAGCAGGTAAAAAAATTAATCCTGATTTTCAAATTGGTTGTATGGTATCGCATGTACCAATTTATCCATATTCTTGTAATCCTGAAGATATGATGGCATCAGAAATCGCCATGCATCAACGATTCTTCTTCCCTGATGTTCACGTTCGTGGTTACTATCCAGCTTATGCATTAAAAGAATTTGAGCGTGAAGGATATAAACTAGATATTACCGAAGAAGATTTAGCTTATTTGAAAAAAGGTACGGTTGATTACATTGGCTTTAGCTATTATATGTCTACTGTTGTGAAAGCGGATGCCAAAAATGATAATCGTGACAACATAGTTAACGGTGCACTACCTAATGCGGTTGAAAATCCTTATATAAAAAGCAGCGATTGGGGTTGGCCAATTGATCCTGAAGGTTTACGTTATACACTTAATCGTCTGTATGATCGATATCAATTACCGCTATTTATTGTCGAAAATGGTTTTGGTGCCATTGATGAACTTGAAAACGGTAATCAAATACACGATAAACCGCGTATTGAATATTTAGGTGCCCATATCAAAGCCATGCAAACCGCTATAGATTATGATGGTGTTGATGTCATGGGCTATACCGCTTGGGGAATTATTGATGTTGTTTCATTCACTACTGGCGAAATGAAAAAACGTTATGGCGTCATTTATGTTGATCGTGATAATGAAGGAAACGGCAGCATGAAACGTTATAAAAAAGACTCATTTGAATGGTATAAAAACGTCATTAGTACTAACGGTGAAAGTTTAAAATAATAATTCTCAATTAGTTATTATTGTATGAGGATGTTTAAGGCGTTGCCAACATCCTCTTTTTTATGAATTAACAATAACTAAAATGGAAAAATCAGCTGCTTTTCAACTTGTGGATCGATTAACGTAACATGGAACCCAATTAGCCGAACCCCACGCCCATTACGCCGCTCTAACCAAACTTTATGCGCTTGCTCAATTAAGTCAGCTTTATCCAATTTAGACCACACATGTTCTTGTGTAGTTAGCTGAAAATCATCAAACTTAAATTTTACGCCTTGCCGAGCAATCGATAAATCAGCACGCACTTTGCTTAACCGTTTTTCGATTTCATCAAATAATGGGTCGAACTGCAATAAACACTCTTCCCAACTATGAATATCATCAGTTAAAGTACGCTCAACGCCAACAGATTTACGTTGTCTATCACTACACACTTCGCGATCATCGATACCTTGACATCGTTCATACAATACTCGCCCAAATTTGCCAAATTGATTAATTAATTTAGTTACATCATAATTAACCACATCATTGCACGTAAATAGCCCCAATTGGGCTAATTTCTTTTCTGTTACTTTACCCACTCCTGGGATTTTTTTTAAGGAAAGCTTATCAATAAAGCTATCAACTTCATCAGGTGTTATCACATACTGGCCATTAGGCTTATTCATATCTGAAGCAATTTTTGCAAGAAATTTAAGAGGTGCAACGCCAGCTGATGCGGTTAATTCAAGTTCATTAAAAATAGTTTGGCGAATATCTTGCGCAATTAAAGTGGCAGAGCCATAACAACGTTTGCAATCAGTAACATCAAGGTAGGCTTCATCAAGCGATAGAGCTTCGATAGCTTGTGTATATCGCTTAAATATTTGGTGGATTTGTTTGGATACTTCTTTATAAACTGTATGCCTACCCGGTATTATTTTAAGATTAGGACACAGTTTTACAGCTTGAGTCATAGACATAGCACTATGTATACCATATTGACGAGCTAAATAATTGGCAGTAGCAACCACGCCACGTTTACGAGGATCCCCCCCTACCGCAATAGGCATATTACGATAACGGGGATTATCCCTCATTTCAACGGCGGCATAAAAACAATCCATATCAACATGAATGATTTTTCGCATAAATGACTTAACAACATCTAAAAATATATACTGTATAAATATACAATACCATAATTTAAACCGTTGTGTAAATAACCTGTGATGGTTACTTAGATAATTTATCAAAATCAATTAAACCATTTTTATCATAAGGATCGCCAATCCAACGAATCGATTCATGAAAATTAGGATTAACAACACTTTTTTCAGGAATATATAAGTTATAACTTAACCCTGCTAAATCAGACCAAGTGTGAATCAAATCTTGTGTACTAAATTTGCGATCCACATAATTTTGATAATTATTAGGATGAGTTTTTGCCCATGTTGGTGATTGCCAAAGCATAAATGGTATAGTATACATAGTTCGAGTGGGTGCTTTTTCGTTTCGACCCAAAATATTGTGCGGAGGTGTTTGATAAACATCCTCACCATGATCTGAAAAGTACAATATAAATCCATTTTGTTGGCTATTTTTAAAGATATTAAAAAGTGTTGTTGTAACGTAATCGTTATAACTTATTGCATTATCGTAGGTATTATAGATATCGACTTTATCGTTATCGATATTAAACGAAATACCTGTTTTATCTTTAAAACGATCATGTTCGCCTCCTTTCGGATAACGAAATTCATATTTCATATGCGTGCCTAGTAAATGAATAACGATAAATTTCTTTTCACTTGGATCGGTTAATACTTTTTTAAATGGTTCAAATACAGACTCATCATATCGCCTTGCACTTTGATTACGATCGTTATTCATATAAAATTGTTCATCAGTTTGCTGAGAAAACATTGTTAGCATTGTATTACGTCGCGTCATTGTCTGTTGGTTGGTAATCCAAAATGTCTTATATCCTGCTTGTTTCATTAGATGTATTAACGAAGGTGTTTTTAAATATAAATCAGGATGTTTTTCATCAGCAAAAGTTAACGCTTGTTGCAAAATTTCAATGGTATAAGGCCTTGACGAAACCACATCATTAAATACTACAAAATCTGGGTTATCTTTTTTAAACTGCTCAATTTGTGGTGTGGTATCCCGTCCATAGCCATAAATGCCCATTCGATTGCGTGTTGTTGACTCACCGATAACTAGCACCAACGTTCTTGGAGTATTGCCGTTGGCATCTTTTAAGTTTTCTAACGGTGGTAACGTTTGTAAATGGTTTAAAATATCTTCCATATTAGATAGTTGTGTTCGATAAGCCAAATAACTATTAAGAAGTTGCCATGGTACGGTTGTTTCCATGCGCGTTAACAAATGAGATCCCGCTTTTCCAATAGAAGATTTTTTGATTGTAACGCTAATAAACACCGGCATAACGGCATAAATCACAATTAATAGTGATGCAATCGATTTCGTACGGTTTTTAACATAAACTGGTTTGACTTTAGTCCAAAGATAAATTCCAATTAAACTATAAATAATCAGAACTGCAACTAATTTAAAGCTCAAATATTGTTGAATAAACTCACTAGATTCTGTAAAGTTTGATTCGGCCATAATAAAAAACACACTTTGCGAAAACTCCTGCCGATAAATCGTAAAATAACCAACAGGAATCAAAGACAAACTTCCTACAATCCCACCAAAAACAGTTGCAATTTTCCGTGTATAGTTAGGAAAAATCAAAATAGGAATAAGCCAAATCAAGCTATAAATGATAGAATCTCGCAACCCAATGACATTTGAATGACCAGAAAAGAAAATATACAATTGCAATGCACTAGAAAAATAAGTAAAAAATAGAATATCAAAGATAAGCGCTGACCAACTAAATGAACGATTTATTTTTGTATTTTTCATAGAGATTGAATAAGTTAAGTGTAGTTATTAGCAACAATCTACACAAAATAGATTAATAAAACCTTAAGATATAACTGCATGAATTTAAATTAATAATAAGTCAAATTTGCGAAAATTAATTTAGAAAAAGCATAAATCAATATAGACAGCAAAAAGGCCTTTATTTAGCCCTAACAACTACGCTTTATTGAAATTAAAACCCAACATGTTGGCAATATGGTTATTTTCAGATTGTTTTAGTTGCTTTGGCAAACCGTTAAAGACAATCTGCCCATTATCTACTACCAAACAACGCGAAAAATAACCTAGAAAATCGCTAATATGATGTGATACCATCATTAAAGTCAAATTAAACTCATCACAAATTTGATTAACTAATGCTAACATTTCAAAGCGTAAAGCTTGATCAAGTGCTGAAAACGGCTCATCTAACAATAAAATAGGACGTCGTTGAATTAGGCAGCGCGCTAAAGCAACACGTTGACATTGCCCACCTGATAACTGATCAGGATAACGATTATTAAACCCCATTAAACTAACTTTCACTAACATATCATCAATGGTCTGCCGTTCGCAATCAGTGAGTGTTAAGCAAGGCCTAATACCTAAACCTATATTTTGTTCAACCGTTAAATGACTAAATAAATTATTATGCTGAAATAAAATTGAAACAGGCCGTTTACCTGGTAAAATATTAGTCATTTTTTGATGATTAAGTAAAATATTACCAGAATCAGGAAAAATAAACCCTGCTATCAAACTTAGCAAGGTACTTTTACCCGCACCACTTGGCCCTACAATCAGCACCTTGTCTTTAGAAGCTATTTTAATATCAAAATGCATTTTAAAATTATCATAATGATAATTAATTTTATTCAGTTCTATCATAATCTATCACTATCAACAAACTAAAAGATAATATTAACAATAAAGCAGCCGTTACGGTACTTTCTTGATAATGATAATGTGATATCTGCTCGTACAAATAATAAGGTAGCGTAGTGACAGATTGACCACCAAACAACGCAATAATACCAAAATCGCCCAATGACAAGATCGCCGCAAAAGCAAAACTCTGGACAATTAATTTTTTTAGCGCTTTATATTCAATTAAATAAAAATGCGAAAATCCGTTAATATTAAGTGATTGGCTTAATTGCCAGTAACGTGATGCGACATCATACATGGGCATGGCAAGATTTTTTAATATAAAAGGTAATGCCATTAAACCGTTACATAACATCATTAACCCACAAACAAAGACAGCACTATAAGCAAAAGGAAACAACAATAAAAATAAACCTGATGCAAGTACCATACTTGGAATAACTAAAATGAGCGAACCCACTAACATTAACCGATTACTCCAACGTACTTGCTGATTAATCAACAAACGGCTATTGGTATAAAGCAACAATAACGCAAGCAACATAGCAATAATGGCCGAACCAAAGGCAATTAATAATGAAAATATGATAGCTCGTTGAAAATCTACCGTTAAAAATACCCACTTAAAAGAACAGATACCTTCAATTAATATAATAACAATTGGCAATGAAATAAATAATCCACCAATAACAACAATTACCATACACAACAACGCCAAATTCCACGAAACAGGCAAACGGTAGTATGATCTAAAATAACGCACGTTAATTTTTTGCCTATGATTAATTTTTTGCATCAAACACATAAAAATAGCACAATAAACCAACTGCAAACATGCTAAAAGCACAGCTTCAATCAAATCAAAATCACGAATAGCTTGATAAATAGCAACTTCAAGTGTGGTATATTTGGGCCCTCCTCCAAGTGCCAATGGGATAGAAAAGCTAGAAAAACAAAGCATAAAAATAAGCGTTGCCATTGGTAGCAACTGCCGAGACAGCAATGGCCATTCAATCAATTTAAAATAAAAAAAACTTGAAAAATTCAATTGCGCTGCCAATTGTTTTTGTTCAATTGGTACACTATTTAATGTTTGATAAAACAAACAGCAAGCATACGGAAGATTAAGAAATACATGGGCAAGTAAAATACCTTTTAAACCATAGATTGAACTAAAAAATGACACGCCAAAATAATCAAAAATTGACGCGAATAAACCATGTTGTCCATAAATAGATAGTAATCCTGTAACCACAACCAATGTAGGCAAAATAAAGGTAATAGGCATAATGCGCAACAATAACCCCTTCCCCCAAAAGTTAACCATCGACAAGGCCTTAGCCATTAACACGGCCAACATGACAGATAACAATGTTGATAATATAGCCTGATAAGTCGTTATCCAAATTACATGCAACAAATAGTCATCAAAATAAACCGTCAAATTATTGGATTTAATCGCTGCCATGCAAAGCGCAAACAACGCTGTAGCTAATACAATTAAGATTAAGCTTGCAGCGCAAATACCGGGAAGTAACGTTTTTAATTTCAACATTATATTGAATAAAACTATTTGCTAACAGTAGATTTCCATTCACGTACCCATGCTTTTTGTTGGCTTTCAACTTGCTTTGCATCAAACTCAAGCGCTTTATTAATAGGTTTAATCTGTCCAAAAGCTTCAGGTAATTCGGTATTAACAATCGAATACATAATATTTTTTTCTGCAAATTGGCGTTGCACATCAGGCGTTAATAAATATTGTAAAAAAGCACGCGCTAATTCAGGATGATGATTATATTTAGTAATACCTGCCACTTCAACTTGGCGATAATGCCCTTCATCAAAAATTGCAGCAGCATAGCGATGTTCATTATTATTCATAATATGCGCAACAGGTGAAGTACTATAGCTAAGCACAAAATCGGCTTCACCTTTTAAAAATAACCCATAAGATTCGCTCCAACCTTTAGTAACTGTAACAGTATTTTTAGCTATTTTTTGCCATGCTGATACTGCATCATCACCATAGATATTTTTTACCCAAAATAAAAAACCTAAGCCTGGAGTACTTGTTCTAGGATCTTGATAAATAATTCGCCAATTTTCTTTATTATCAACTAACTCATGCATACTATGCGGAGGATTGCTGATCTTTTGTTGATCATAAATAAACGCAAAATAACCAAAATCATAAGGTATAAAATCACTATCCCACCAATCAATATTCAAATTATCAGGTTTACTAATTTGATGAGGAACAATAATATTGGCCTTTTTAGCTTGCTCTAAAAGGTTATTGTCTAATCCTAAAATAACATCTGCATTGGTTTTATCACCTTCAAGGCGAATCCGATTCAAAATTGACACCCCATCGCCTAACGTCACAATATCGAGCTGACAGTCACATTGAGCTTCAAACCCTTTTTTAATTTCCTGACCGGGTCCCCATTCTGAAATAAACGAATTGTAACTATAAACTGTCAAAGTAGGGCGTTCGTCGATAGCGTTAACATTGTTGTTCATAAAAAGTATAAACAATCCAAAAGGTAATAGAACATTTTTAAAAAACATTTTGCCTCCAAATAGCAAATAAAAGACAAAAGGTTTGAGTAGGTATAATAACTCAAATCCCTCCGCTGGCATTATCCAGTTCAGGTTCGACGGGTTACGTTAGCCAACCTAACATTCTCAGCCCTTCTTGGCACCCCGTTGAGAACGTTGAGTAGTTTAGAGGTTAGAGTTAGGCTTGTAAATAACGGAACAGGTAGTAAATAGAATTTTGGGAATTTTCTACTTAAATACTATACACTCCTGAAACTTTTAACAAAAACAACTAGCAAAATAAACCAATAAACAGCCCCCACTCAATGTGGAGCTGCTGCTTTTTATTGCTTGGCTAGCTTTTTATAACTTAAGTCTGATTTTTTTAGGTTTTTTACATAAACACAGTACGTTCCTGAAAGTTTTTAACAAAAATGGGGCTTTGTCTGTTTTTTTGATAGCGTAAAAAAACTGAAATATTGACCTTGCGGTGTTGTTGGCG
>NZ_FMBA01000049.1:0-384 GCF_900094935.1 Gilliamella intestini | reverse complement strand
TTTTTAACAAAAATGGGGCTTTGTCTGTTTTTTTGATAGCGTAAAAAGACTGAAACATTGACCTTGCGGTGTTGTTGGCGCTTTTTACTTTTCTAGTTAAATCAATTTGCTATGGATTTAAAACGGTATAGACTCCGGAATATTTTTTACAAAAATAACCGGCAAAATAAACCAATAAATAGCCCCACTTGATGTGGGGCTGCTGTTTTTTATTGCTTGGCTGTCTTTTTATAACTTAAAAATTAATAACTAAAAGCTAAGGGGTTATGCAAAGAACATTAGCATTGGAAGTAAACCCATTAGCGTGGATGACTTCGCCGCTGCTCGCGCTGACAGTGAAAACAGGTTTAACTCTTAAACCTGTAGCGTCAGCTGTCCAGTAGT
>NZ_FMBA01000078.1 GCF_900094935.1 Gilliamella intestini | reverse complement strand
GGGACGGTGCGGTATTCTATCGCAAGCTCGCCATAGGATTTGTAAACGCCACTCCAAACTATATCACCATTTGCGGTCATTAGCTCTTGTGGGGTGCCGAGTTGGTCGTTGAAGTAGTAGTAGATTTGCCCTCCTCGTCCTCGCCCCACTAGCTGCGCCATTGGTCTAAAGCCGGTGCTGCTGGGTTCGTAGATGTAACTTAGGCAGCGGTAGTTTTGGGCTTTTGTGTGTTCATTGCGGATAGTTTCTACACTAAAATCCGCATCATCCGCATGGCATTCGGTAATAAGCTTATCGCCCAGCCAGAAGAATAGCGTTTTATCACCGGTTTGCATGTCGGTTTTGCTGATTCGTCGACCAAAGGCGTCATACTCATAACAGTGCACCGTTTCAACGGTTTGATGAAAGTCTTTATCGTACTCGTCCCAATAGTGGCGGATTTTTTTAAATTCAATAAGCCGATGTTGCCCATCCCATTTAAATTGATGCTCGGTATGTTGCCGTTTACCGCGTAATTCTCGAATCACATTGCCGTATTCGTCGTATTGATAATGTCGGTCACCTTGAATCAGCAGGCGGTTAGCTTTGAGTTTGTTGTGGGTTTGTGGTGATTTTGGGTTACCATTGTTTTTTGTGGCAACTGATGCGTGTTTTAATTCATCAAGTGGCATTTCACTGCCCAGTAAGTTATCAGCTCCGTCAAAATAAAAGTGCTCATGATAGCCTTTGTAGCTTAGCTCATCCGGTAACTGCCCTTGGCTATAGGGTTGGTGGCTGGCGCTACTGAGTCGGCTTTTTAAGTCGTGGGTAAAGGTTTTTAGTCCTTTGTAGTTGTCGGTCATTTGGGTGAGTTCGCCGGCAACATTATATTGGTAATGGCGTTCAATCGGTTTGTTGAGGCTGTCTTTGACCTTGAGTTTTTGATTAAGCAATCGACCACGATTATCAAATTGTTGATGACAATTGAGTTCACCAAATCGCCCCATGCTACGGGCGATTTCATTGCCTTCTTGCCAGCGGTGTGTCGATAGTGTTTGACCGTTTAGGTCGATTTGGCTCACTTCATCACCACGGTAATAGTGGGTTAAGATATTGCCATCAGGCATGCGCATTCTAAATAAGCGTCCTGCTTGGTCATAATCAAAATATTGACTACTAAAGCCTTGGTGTTCTTGCGTGATGCGTCCACATTTATCGTATTGCCATACCAGTGGCCATTTGCCATCATCCACTTCATTGAGTCGACCAAATCCATCATAGCGGTAGGTTATCTTTTGACCATCAGGCAATAGGCGTGCTATTACACGTCCGCAATGGTCACGCTCGTAGGTGGTGATTAAAGCGGTCTCTTCTCGCCGACTCTCACCGTATTCTGTTCGTTTGATTATCTGGTCATTAGCGTCATAGTCCCAAACAATGTAGCGTCCATCAAATAGTTTTTCTGTTTTTACTTTGCCACTTGGTGTGTAATCAATATGATAGTGGTCGCCATTGGCGTTAATAATGTCGCTAATTTCACCATGCACATTGTTATATAAGTATTCACTATAGCTGTTATCGGGATAGCGAATGCGTTTAATCAGCATGGTGTTGTCATGATATTCGTAGTGGGTTTCACGCTGCTTTTGGTCAACTTCTTTCGTTATGCCACCATATGGGTTATAGCTAAATTTGCGTGAGCTACCATCTGGCCAGCGTACGGCAGCTAGCCGTCCTGCATCATCCCAAACCAACCGAGTCGCCGGTAGTTGGTCAATCTCTTTTTCATGTCCATATTGTTGCGGATTGCTGGTGCTTTCAAACACCAGTTTACCCATGGCATTGTAGCGATAATAGGTGATTTCACCACTGCGACTTTGGTATTCAAGCAGTTGCCCCAATGCATTGATGGTATAGCGTTCGCAGGTCTCATCGCCATAGCGGATGGCACTTAATACGCCTCCCTCTGTCCACTGATAGTGCAGCTCTTCTTGCATAGGGTTGATATAGCACAGCAGTTGCCCGTCAATATCATATTCCCATTTCTCTTTACTTTTTTCAAAGCCGTCGGCACTGTACTCAATTCGCTCCATTAATAAGCCACGATTAAAGCGTTGCCATAAACGCCTGCCATCGGGATAGGTGACTGATACGCAGTTGAGCTCACCGTCATAACCATATTCGGTGGTATTGCCCAGTGGGTCGGTTTCGGCTAAAAGCTCCCCCTCTTGGCCATAGTGACGTTCAATCGTTGCTCCGCTCGGTGAAATGTGCTTAACCTGACGGGCGGATTGTTTATCATGCACCCATATTTCTTTTGAGCCATCGGCATAAATCGCCGTAGACGTACCTGTAGCATCATCCCATTCATAACGTATTTCTGTATTAGGGATATTACTCCAGTGACGCAGTGCACGCACCGCTTTGCCTGTACCTTGCCATTGCCAATAAAATTCTGCCCCACCGGCCAAACAGCGTTGGCTAAAGACATAATCGTCACGATACGCATAACGCTCTGCTTCGTTAGCGGGATTAATGGCTTCACTCAGTTGCCCGCGTTCATCATAGGTGTAACGGATAATCGGCTCTGGGGCTGTACCTTTTAGGGTAATATGCCGTTTTAAGCGGATTTCGGCTAAGCGGTGACCTTGCTCGGTGGCAATATAATCAAACAGTAAACTTGCACCTGCCGGGTTTTCTAACCTTATTGGCAGGTCGGTTTTATTGTCATAATGAAGACGGAGATGTTGCTTTTTCTGAGAAAAGCCGGTTATTTTTCCGCTATTATCCGCTAAACGGTTAACATGCATGACCCAACCGTTTAAACTGGCAGAGGTAAATAGATATTCTTGCTCTTGTTCGCCTAACCAAACTGCGGTTTTTGCCATTAAATTAGCCGATAAGGAAATCGCCTTGTCGGGCATTGGCAAGGTAATGATAAGATTTTGATGGTCAACCCATTTAATGGTTTCGTCTTTATCATTAAAGGTAAATTGATGTTGTAATGAGTGGCTCCAGCCATAACCGAATACCGAACTCACTTCGACTGCGGTGGTGCGATATTGTCGTTGGAACGTGAAAGGATAAACACCTAATAAAGTTGCATCATCAAGTAATAATAACTCTTCACCGGTGATCATGGAGATAGGGCAACCGGTTGTTGAGCATTTTTTGGTCGATTGAGAGGCGGTGTCGTTATGGGTGCTTCCTGATGAGGTTTCTCTTCTGTGTTCAAGTTCTAGATGTGTTTTTTGCTCTGCTGCTAGCCTGTTCTCTTTATTCATTTTTGTCATTAAAGAGTTTTTCATTTTGTGCACTAATTCAGACACTAGCTTGAAAAATTCTTTGATTAGTTCAGCGAGGGAATTCAAAATATTTTTTAAAACATCCCAGATTTTTTTTACTAATCCAGACGCTTTTTTCGCAACCGAGGCTAAGCGATAAGCCATATAAGCCATGCCAACAGGACCAGCAATTAATGAGAGCAAAGCGCCAAATATTAGACCGCGAAGGATATCCCCCAATATGTTTCCACCAAGTGAAACCAGTTCAGGTAAGATATTACCCCATGGATACATCTTAATATTTAATAATACGGCGTTAGCAATTAAGTAAATTGCACTCTCATCACTAAAAAATGCCGCTAAATGTAGCGCAAAATCTTTACCTTGCTCAAGCGATGCTTTAATATCAATTTTAGGTATGTCGCCGATAATATCGTATAATTTTGCTGCTCCATCATAAATCATTTTTCCGTATTTTATTGGGTCGGTAATGACGTTATAAGCCAGTTCAATGTCATCCCAAACACTAATAAAACCATCAAATAAACCTTTAATGAATTTTTTTATCAGTTCAACAACATCAATACCTTTTTCCCATTCTGGTTTATATTTTTCCCAAGATGCATTTAAATAGGTGTACATCTCTAACATTAGTTTATCATAAGCTTGGAATAACTTTTTGTTATTCTCCACTAAGTTGTTATCGATTGCTTCGGCAAAATAGGATTCATTTAACGTTAAATCAGTAAATACCGCTCGTCCTTCAGCATCAGTTTTTTTGCTGCTGACATTTTTACTTCTTCCCCATGAGTGATATTCAAATAATTTAATTAAAACATCGGGAATGGGTAAATTAAGTATGGATTCGTGCTTAAGTACAATTTCTATTTGTCTATTTAGCGGGCAGGTTATTGTGGCCGTTTCGATACTTTTTTGTTCATAGTTGACGGTTTTATCGTTATTATTAATAGATAGCACCCGGTCCATTTCAAAGGTAGGACCACCAATAAAATCAGACGACTTATTAAATGCACGAACGCGCCAGTCTTCAAGTACTTTTTTGTACTCTTCGGTAAGTAGCGCTTTTCGTTTAAATAAATCTAAATCTTGCTCTATTGATTCAATGTATCCCATAACATTCCTTATTTATTACTAAAAAAGTCAGCATCAAACACTTCGAAGGGGTTGGTTGCTAATTGCAACTCTTGTTGTAACGCTAAAACTAATTGCTGTGTCATTTGCTTGTCTGCTGTTTTTGATTTGTACTTGGTGGCTAAATGCATAATCTTTTGTTTGATTAATGCCTCTGGAAAGGCGTCATACAGGGGTAAATTATTTTCTTTTAACCATAACAACATATTACTGATTAAAGGTGTCAGTGTAGTTTGTACTATAGTGTCAATGAGTGGCTGTGGCACTTGCCACCAAGGCGATGTCTGTACAGCTTGTTCAAACGGCACATGCACCACGTGCGATTGGTGATTGATCCAATAAAAGGCAAAGGCAGGGAGAACGTCTTGCCAACTATCGGTAAAATAATCGAGCATGATTGACAGGTACTCACCATCCCAATAGCGAAAGAATACCGTTTCGCCATCGGGCATTATGGCTTGGGTTAAGCTGCGTAAATGCGCGCAGATGTCTTCAAAGGGTAAATGAGAGCGCGCCAGCCAGCCCCAGTCTTTATACTCGGTGTTGTTTACCCAATCTAAAAAAGGGCTGTGCTCATCAAGCCTAACTAGCATAGGCATTACTGAAAACCAGTGTTCGTAAGGGGTGCCAGTATAAAGGCCATAAGGCGTTTGCGAGCCATCGGTAATATAGTAGTTTTTAACGGCTTGCGCATCACTGACGTTAGAAAGCACCGCATATAAAGGCAT
>NZ_FMBA01000069.1 GCF_900094935.1 Gilliamella intestini | reverse complement strand
AGTAAAAATACACAGAAAGTCATCACACGCCATATCTGGGAAGTAGATAAAGAGAAAGCCAACGAGATTCGTTTAAGCCATTGGGGTAAAAAAGTCTATGCTCGGCGAAAACAGACCATAGAGCGCAGGTTCAAATGCAGTGTTTATTGGCTGCAACGGCTCAAAATATCAAGAAAATAGCGATAAAGCTATTTTTGTTACGTTTTTTTAAGCTATTTTTTAATTTATTTAATAAAATCCAAATTAAAAATCCTATTTATGGTTTAAATAAAAAAATAAACCCCGAATTATATCGAGGTTTGTCATCAATCTGACCTCGCTATTTAGCGAGGTTTTTTTTGGCTTTTACTCTAGCAATGGCATCGGCAATAGACTGTTTTCGGTCGATCGATGTGCTAGTTTTGTTTGCCATCGGTGTGACACGAGGAAACAAAATTGTTGGCGGCACTAATTGATTATGGTTTATTCGCTGTTGCTTTTTCTGAGTTAGCGCTAACTCTTCCGATTCACTTAATACAGTGCCTAAAGTGCTTAATGTAATACAGTCTGTTGGACAGGTATTAATACAATTACTGCACGAGGTACATAACTGTGGCAAAATTGTGTGCAACACTTGCTTACTGCCGACAATGGCATCAGTTGGGCAAACACGAATGCATTTGCCACAGCCAATACAGTTTTCTTCGTCGATAAATGCTTTATATTGTTCTTGGGTTTGCATAATTACTTCTTGCATTAACTTAAACCTACAATATTACCATCTTTGTCAATATCGATTTGTCTATAAGCAGGATTAGTACCTAGCCCTGGCATGGTCATCACATTACCAGCATAAACACGAATAAAACCAGCACCGGCAGATATAGCTAAATGACTGATATCGACATCAAAATCGGTAGGAACATTTTTTAAGTTTGCATCAGCACTAATTGACATTGGTGTTTTAGCAATACAAAGTGGCAAATGATCCAGTTTTAATTCTTCGATCTCTTTGATGTTTTCCAGTGCAGTGGCTGATAAATTAGCTTTGTTAGCACCATATTTTTTTACCATGGTTTGAATCTTATCTGCGAGTGGCATATTATCAGGATAAGGCAATTTAATTTCACTTGGCATTTCACACGCTTTAATAACATGTTTTGCTAATTTTTCAGCGCCTTTACCGCCTTGAGTAAAGACTTCACTCACTTCACAGGCAAATGCACCATGTTCAATCGCATATTTTTGTAAAAACGCTAATTCTTCTTCACTGTCGTGTGGAAAGCGATTAATAGCGACAATTACTTGCAATCCATAGCTTTTGGCATTGTTGATATGCCATGCTAAATTGGCAGCACCAATTTCAAGTAATTCAACGTTAGATTCTGAAATTTCTTTTGGAATTGCTTGCCCAGGTTTAATATTATATTTACCACTGTTAGATTTTAAACTACGAACTGTTGCAACAAGCACTACACATGAAGCTTTAATGCCAGCTTGGCGATATTTGATATTAAAGAATTTTTCCATGCCCATATCTGAACCAAAGCCCGCTTCAGTCACAACATAATCAGCAAGTTGTAACGCAATACGATCAGCAATGACAGATGAGTTACCATGAGCGATATTAGCAAAAGGTCCAGCATGAATAAGTACAGGTGTGTTTTCAACGGTTTGCATCAGGTTTGGATTAATTGCATTTTTAAGTAACACAGTCATGGCGCCAGCAACTTCAAGTTGTTCTGCGGTAATGGCTTCGCCTTGCGTATTATAAGCAAGAATAATACGACCAATACGAGCACGCATATCATGTAAATCTGAAGCTAAGGCTAAAATTGCCATGAGTTCTGACGCTGCGGTAATTTCAAATCCATCTTGGCGTGTAACACCATTAACGCCACCACCAACACCGACAGTTATTTTACGAAGCGCACGATCGTTATGATCTATCACTCGCTTCCACACAATGCGATTTACATCAATGTTTAAACGCGGTAAACCTGTTTGTGCAGTAAATTCATCACCTAAACGTTCTTCATGATAAAGCCTTGAATCTAAAGCAGCAGAAGCTAAATCATGTGCGGCAGTAATGGCATGAATGTCACCTGTTAAGTGTAGATTTAATGTTTCCATTGGCAAAACCTCGGCTTTACCACCGCCAGCAGCACCACCTTTAACACCAAATACAGGACCTAAACTTGGTTGACGGATACAAGCGATTGCTGACTTACCAATATAATTTAAGCCCTCACTTAGCCCGATAGTATTAACTGTTTTACCCTCACCAAGTGGCGTCGGTGTGATAGCAGTAACTAATACCAATTTACCGTTAGGTTTGTTTGGTTTGGTTTTAAGAATGGATAGATCAACTTTTGCCACATGCTTGCCGTAAGGCAGGACAAATTCTTCTGGAATGTTGCATTGTTTAGCTATTTCGGTAATTGGATGTAATGGCATATTAATTCTCATCTAACAGTAATTTGGGTTATCAGTATAAATAATTTGATTTTCCGAATAAAGCGACAATTTTATCTTTATCGTTTTTCGGCACAATTCGCAATTATCTTGTTATAATTACTAAATCTATTCAATCAACATATATTTCATTAAAGGATAATAATTAAATGAATTGGTTTTCTGAGTATTCACTTTTTTTAGCTGAAACAGCAACAGTTGTTATAGCAATTTTAGCTGTACTTGTTTTTATATTAAGCCAACGCCGTAAATCAGCAACGGTGGCAGGGCGGTTATCGGTTAAAGATATTAGCCAAGAATATGAACAAGTTAAAGACGACATGTTAATGTCAAGCATGGACGAGTTAGAAGCTAAGCTGTTTATGAAAGATCTTAAAAAACAGAAAAAAAATGAGAGAAAGCAAGCGAAATTAGCAGCTAAACAAAAAAAGAAACAAGCTAAAAATCAAGAAAAATCTGCCGAACAAACTTCGTCAGATTCAGATAATGTAGCGAAACCAGTAGAAAGTAATACAAACCAACAAGTTAAACCTAAATTATTTGTATTATCTTTCAATGGCAGCATGGATGCACACGAAGTTGAAGAATTACGCCAAGAAATCACTGCTGTGTTAGCTGTTATTAAGCCTGAAGATAAAGTTGTCATTAAGCTTGAAAGTCCAGGTGGCGTGGTTCACGGTTATGGTCTTGCTGCATCGCAATTATTACGGTTTAGACAGCGTGATATACCTTTCACTGTAGTGGTTGATAAAGTTGCGGCAAGTGGGGGATATATGATGGCTTGTACCGCTAACAAAATTGTGGCAGCACCATTTGCAATTGTAGGTTCAATTGGTGTAGTTGCGCAGATCCCTAATTTTAACCGCTTACTCAAAAAACATGATGTAGACATTGAATTACAAACGGCAGGTGCGTATAAGCGTACATTGACGATGTTTGGTGAAAATACTGAAGAAGGACGTCAAAAATTCAAACAAGAATTAGAAGAAACGCATCTTTTGTTTAAAGACTTTGTTAAAGAGTATCGACCAAATGTTGATATCGAACAAGTTGCTACAGGTGAGCACTGGTTTGCAACACAAGCCAAAAACAAAGGCTTAGTCGATGAAATTAGTACGAGCGATGACTTTATTTTATCTCACTTAGAAACACATAAAATTATTTCTGTTAGTTACCAACGTAAGCAAAAACTATCGGAAAGAATTTCGAAGAATGTGATAAAAAATGTAGAAAGATTGTTTTTCAGACAAGAAAACGGGCTGTAATAGCCCTTTTTTATTTAGCAAATTGTTATATCCTCTTAGATCTAAAATTCAAAAAAATTGGAACAAAAATCATAAATTAAGCTCACTTTTGACGTAAAATTTTGTCAGCAACTGATTAATTTTTAACGATAGCATTAATTGTTAAAACTGAATATCCATTATTCTAATTAGGTTTAATATATAAACAGTCCATGAAAATTAATGGATAAACTCTTTCTTTAATCGCATTTCTTTATGTTTCTCCTTGAGGACAATTAATATGTTTCAATGGCTTTCAAATTGGGTTTTAGATGGACTTAAACACTCCCCAGAAATTCTATTATTTTTATCGTTAAGTTTAGGATATTTAATTGGTAGTATTCGAATGGGTAAATTCCAACTCGGTGGTGTTGCCGGTTCGTTACTTGTCGCTGTTGCTTTAAGTGTTTTTGGCGTTACTATTGATGCTGGGGTTAAGTCGATTCTCTTTGCACTATTTATTTATGCTGTGGGTTATGAAAGTGGTCCTCAGTTTTTCCGTTCACTAGGCGTGAAAACATTACGCGAAATATTCTTAGCATTATTTATTGCTGTCGCAAGCTTTGTGACTGTTGTAATTTTAGCTAAAATATTTAATTTAGACAAAGGCCTTGCTGCTGGTTTAGCTGCAGGAGGATTGACCCAATCTGCCATTATGGGTACAGCCTCTGATGCATTAAGTCAACTTGGATTAAGTGCTGAAGAATTAAGTAAAATGCAAGCTAATGTCACTATTGGTTATGCAGTGACTTATATATTTGGTTCACTAGGTGCCATTATAGTGTGTGTTAATATTCTGCCAAAAATAATGGGTAGAGATATTGGCGATGATGCAATTAAAGCACAAGCAGAACAGCTTCATGGTTCGCTCTTATTAAGCAATGATCAAAATTTAGCTTTATCTGATATTAGTGGTCGTTTGTATCGTATTACCAACAAAATCAACCAAACTGTTTCCCATATTGAACAGACTGTAAATGGTATCAGTATTGAACGTATTAAACGTGGCAATAAAATAATAGAAGCAACCCCTGAAACAGTATTAAAGTCAAAAGATATCATTCTGGTTGTGGGTCATCGTGAGGCTATGATTAAAGCACAAGATCTACTTGGTAGCGAAGTAAATTCAGCATCAGGTATGGATGTAGTGATGAACAAACTAGATGTTGAAATGCGTAATAGCCGTTATGTGGATCAAAATCTTACTCAAGTACTTCAATCTGACGAAGTTATGAAATTAAAACATGGAATATACCTTTTGGCTATTCATCGTGATGGACAATCCCTTCCTCTTACTAACGATATTAATTTAAAACTTGGTGATGTTATTACTATTTATGGTGCTGATGGTGATCTTCGTCGTGTTGTAGATAAAATTGGTGCTCCAATCACTAAAAGTGAAAAAACTGACTGGATATTTCATGGTTTAGGGCTTGTTGTTGGTCTTATTATTGGTTTAATCGTTATACGTGTTAGCGATATTCCTATTACATTAGGAGCTGGCGGCGGTGCGCTTTTATCGGGATTATTATTCGGCTGGTATCGCTCTGTTCATCAAACTATCGGTAACATACCAACTGGTGCTGTGCAACTTTTAAAAGATTTTGGCTTGGCTGGTTTTGTGGCGGTTGTTGGTTTAAGTTCTGGCCTTCAAGCGATTAATACTATTAAAGAACAAGGTTTATCTCTATTTTTAATTGGTGTTGTTGTTACTTTATTGCCAATGTTACTTGCCATTTATTTTGGTAAATATGTATTAGGCTATAAAAATGTAGCGGTGTTTGCCGGTGCTTTAGCGGGTTCGCGTAGCGCTAATCCTGCTTTTGGTGAAGTGCTAAATAAAGCTGGTAACTCAACACCAACCAACTCTTTTGCCATTACTTATGCTTTAGCTAATGTTTTCCTAACTTTATTAGGACCATTAGTTGTTGCTTTTGTTTAATTGATCCATCAAATTAAGGATACAAATGTATGAAAAACAAAACAGAATACAGTCAATATGCTAATTTAAGTCCTTTTGAATTAAAAGATAACTTAATTAAACTGGCACAAAGTCATACTGATCGAGTAATGTTAAATGCAGGTAGAGGTAATCCCAACTTTCTTGCTACTTGGCCTCGCCAAGCTTTTTTCCAATTAGGTGTATTTGCAACCCAAGAATCCGAAATGTCATTTTCATATTTAAATGAAGGTATCGGTGGCATGCCAATTAAAGCAGGACTAACCGGACGCTTTGAACATTTTATTTGCCAAAATTACAACACTCCTGGTGTTGCCTTTTTAGGTAAAGCATTTTCTTATATTCGTGATCAACTAGGGCTTGACGAAAACGCCTTTTTACAAGAAATGGTAGAAGGTATTTTAGGATGTAATTATCCAGTACCAGATAGAATGCTACATTTTAGTGAAGATGTGGTTAAAGCATATGTTTTACAACAAATGGGTGCTCAATATCTGGATCGTAATGATATAGATTTATTTGCTGTTGAAGGTGGCACAGCTGCCATGGCTTATATTTTTAACTCAATGAAAGAAAATGGATTAATCCAAAAAGGTGACAAAATTGCCATTGGCGCACCTATATTCACGCCTTATCTCGAAATTCCTGAACTTAACGATTACCAATTAGTTGAGGTATTAATTAATTCTGATCCTAACACAAATTGGCAGTATCCTGAGTCAGAATTGCGTAAATTAGAAGATCCAGCAATTAAAGCCTTTTTTGTTGTTAATCCTTCAAATCCACCATCAGTTAAAATTGATGACAAAAGTTTAAAAATCATTGCTGAGATTGTTAAAAAACGTCCTGAATTGATCATTTTGACTGATGATGTTTATGGAACATTTGCCGATGATTTCCAATCTTTATTTGCAATTTGCCCTCAAAATACTATTTTAGTTTATTCATTCTCTAAGTATTTTGGTGCTACAGGTTGGCGTTTAGGTGTTATTGCAACAGCACATGATAATGTAATAGATAAAGCCATTAAAGCGTTACCAAGCAAAACCAAACAGATCTTAAATAAACGATATAGCTCAATTGTTACTGACCCTGAAAATCTAAAATTTATAGACCGCTTAGTAGCCGATAGTCGTGCGGTTGCATTAAACCATACTGCTGGACTATCAACACCACAGCAAGTACAAATGGTATTATTTGCATTATGTGAAATGATGGATAGCGATCAAAGCTATAAAACAGCATTAAAATCGCTAATTCGACGCCGCGCAGCATCACTTTATCAACATTTAGGTCTTAAACATCAAACCGATGAAAACAGTGTAGATTATTACACTCTAGTGGATCTTGAACATATTTGCCGAGAATTATATGACGATAAATTTGCTAAATGGATCCTAAAAAATAAAAATCCATCTGAAATGTTATTCAGAATTGCTGATGAAGCAGGTGTTGTACTACTACCGGGTAAGGGATTTGCTGTAGAACATCCTTCTGCTCGAGCATCGTTAGCAAACTTAAATGAATATCAATATGCCGCAATTGGATTATCAATGCGTAAATTAGCAGAAGAATATTATGCTGAATATAAAGCAAAAAATAAATAATTAGACAAATAAACCTAATCAAAAACCCTAGGAAATCTAGGGTTCAGATTGATGACAAAGAACTCGCTTTTTGGCGAGTTCTTTGATCTAATAGAGAGGAGTCCATTATAAGAGGAATTCTTCTATGCTAAAAAA
>NZ_FMBA01000048.1 GCF_900094935.1 Gilliamella intestini | reverse complement strand
TTGTTTATTGGGTGCTAATAGCCTTTCTGGGCTTCGTGGAGGAATGCGCTGTTTACGCTTTATCCTGAGATTAAGCTTTAATTCACAATACACCCTATATACCCGTTTATGATTCCATTTATAGCAGAGCTTTTTGATACGATTAAAGCATTTAGGAAAGCCCCAGCGTAAATGCCGGTCTGTGATAGCATTCAACACCGAAACAATCACCGAATCATCCGGTAACTTAGGTTGATAATAGTAAGCACAACGGCTTAAGCCAACAATGGCACAATTCATAGCAATAGTAACTGAATGATTTTGTTGTAGTTGCTGTGCCCACGTTTTACGTGCCTTTGTGGGCACTAAAGCTTTTTTATTATTTCTTCCTGCAGCTGGGATTTTAAGCTCAGTTCGGCAAACATCTGCTTAAGCTTGCGGTTTTCAGCCTCCAGCTCCTTTAAGCGTTTGATATCCGAAGTTTCCATTCCGCCGTATTTTTCTCGCCATTTATAGAAAGTTGAATTACCCATGCCATATTTACGGCACAGTTCTTTAACCGGAATACCCGCTTCAGCTTCTTTTAAAATAGCGACAATTTGATGTTCAGTCATTTTTATCATAATTAAATCCCCTTTTGCTTTTATCATAGAGAATTTTCTACTTTTTTGCTGTACTATTTTAGGGGGTAGTTACACTCCATTCATCAAACTCTTCTGCAAATCTCGCCAAGCAATACCGGTTCTCATTCGGAAAAGGATCCCTTCAAACGTCATCCGATGCTCGGATTTATTATAAACTCGGCCGGTATTTTTCATTATTTGTAGTAGCTTTTCCCACCGTTTATCTGTTAGCATTGTTCTTGGCATGATGAATCGAGTTATGGTTGTTTTTTGCAGAATTATTATAACTCACATCATGCCGTCTAAAAAATAATCACGAAAGATCAACACGCCCTAATAACAATTAATATTAAAGCCACCTAATACTATATCGTTTGTCTTATTTTGGTGTCGAATAGCCAAAGTACAGATCATTAGTCAATCGCTAATTTCCCAACCTAAATATAACCACTATCTCTATTTTGAACACCCAAACCACAAACACCTATCTCCCTACTTTAATACATTTTTAAGTGTATTTCTTCAAATATTCAAGATATGATATAGAAAAATAACCAATATAAAACAGAACAATGAGTAACGAAATCGAATTAAAATTTGAAATCAATACCAACGATATTGCCAGTTTAAAATATTATTTAAATCAATGGGCTGATTGTGACGAGGCCGAATTTTCGGCATCATTAGCATTATCATCAACAAAACACAGTGTTATCAAACAAAACTTGACCAATACTTATTACGATACTAGTGACTATTACCTGCGCAATCATGGTTGTGGGCTACGTGTAAGAGAGTGCGAGGATAGTTTAGTAAAACGTTTTGAAATCACATTAAAACGTGATAAAAAATCGATTGCAGGATTGCATGAGCGTGCCGAATTTAATGTTGATTTGCCTGATTCTGTTCCTGATTTAACCATATTACCTTGTCATGCATTGCCAAATGGCTGTGATATTGCTGAGCTACAACGGGATTTACAGCCTCTATTTACCACCAATTTTGAGCGGCAAGCGTGGTTAATTTCGTTTGCAAGTAGTGAAATTGAAGTTGCGTTAGATCAAGGGATAATTACTTCTAATGGCCAATCTATGCCAATTAAAGAGGTTGAACTTGAAATCAAACAAGGTCATAAACACGATTTACTTAATTTTGCTATTGAGTTAACTCGATTTAATTTGCATCTCTTTTCACAAAGCAAAGCTTCTAGAGGTTATCGATTACTGAATAATTTGGCACCTAAAAAGGGCGATTATGCGATTTCAAGTCAATGTGATTTGACTAAATTACTCGAGTTTTGGCAACAAAACGAAGAATATGCTTTAGAAGTGGATGATTTGGAATACTACAAGCAAACTTTAAATCAAGTAAATGATCAGTTAACCAATAAACCGCTTTCTAACGAGCCTGAGTTTGCTCAATGGCAAGCAGCATTGTTGGTTATTAATTCTGTAAAAGAATTTGCTTTTAGTGAGATAAATACGAAGCTAAAACTAATGTTAATTGTTGCAATAAATAAAACTAACATATAAATATAACGATATAGAGATGAAAAAGTCATTTTTTAAATTACCTTTATTACTCGTTTTATTTTATTGGTTATTTAATATTGTTTTTGTTGTTACTTACAGTGTTAGATTTGATGAGTATTTTTTTATATCATCAGATATGACAACCTATCAGATTAGCAGAAAATTTATTAAGCGAATATTACTCAACTTCTTTTTACAGTTGCCTAGTTCACTTGTGCTATTTATTACTTCCGTATTGATATTGAACAAATATGCTGTTAATCAAATCAATCAAAAAAATATCGTCAATAGTTTATTTATTGCCATATTAATTACATTAGGCGATATTGTTGGCCGATTGTATTGTTACACCTATATTTATGAGTGTATTCAGTCTGGGCGACAATATTTAAATCCCAATATATATTTCTTTTTGCCTAACTATATAACTAATTTTTTAAAGATAGCCATAAGTTATTTTTTTATAATATTGTTAACTTACCTTGGCATCAAATTGTTTAATAAAAGTTATACTCATAACGATAATGCATTAACTCAAAAAGAGAGCCAACAACTACATTTAGGTTTATTTATAGTACTTTATAATTGCTACTTTCTTACTACATTATTTGCGCTAATTTTTTTAGATAAAGATATGTATTACAGTTTTAAAAATATCATTATTAATATAGTTGGTTTAACTGTATTTTTATCAATTGTTAATTTACTCGGTTATTTTTTATTAAGACGATGTTTTACTGGTGTAACAGAAACCTTAGCCTTAATAAGACTCATTTTTAGTTCAATGGGCATTTTTATATTAAATTGCCTATTATTGAGCGGATTGATAATGTTTAATGTTTTATTAGCACGTTATTTAAACTATTTGAGCAAAATAAGCGAGTTAAAAATAGTAATTATTTGGTTTGTGATGGCAGTAATTTTATTTATTTTAAGCTGTGTATTGGTGAGAATAGCGGTTAAATTACTATTTGGTAAAATGAATAAAAATTATCAAAATATTTAAGTCTAAATGTAATTATTTATTAGCTAGCACTGATTTTTATTATTGTGAATGAATTCTAAGAGAGCTTGCCTATGTCAGAATTTAACTTGTCGTTTTCTTCTTTGCTTGAACAACAAAAGCAAAAAGTTGCCCTTCAACTTGAGCAATGCAATCTGGCTCAAGTGCAAGCTCACCTTGATATTTTGGTGCAGAGTGACTTTTTGGTCGATACGTTTTGTCGATTCCCTAATTGGTTTGCCGACATAATACAAAACCCACCACAAGCCGATGAAAGGCAATTTTATCAATCTTGGATAGATACGCAATTGTCAGGTGTGACCGATGAAGCTATTTTTATGAAAACGCTCAGGCTGTTTAGGCATTTTATGCTAGTGCGCCTTGAGTGGTCACAATTGGCAAAAATAAGTCATGATGAGCAGATATTATTGCAATTGACTGAATTGGCCGAGGTGATTATTGTTACAGCCCGTGATTGGCTTTATGAACTTAGTTGCAAAGAGTGGGGAACACCTTGTAATGCTCAAGGTCAGGCGCAGCCATTGCTGATTTTAGGTATGGGAAAATTAGGTGGTGGAGAACTTAATTTTTCGTCCGATATTGATTTGATTTTTACCTATCCTGAACATGGACAAACACAAGGAGGGCCGAGAGAGTTAGATAATGCTGTATTCTTCACACGTTTGGGACAACGTTTGATCAAAGCGTTAGACCAAATTACAGAAGACGGATTTGTTTATCGCGTTGATATGCGCTTGCGGCCGCTTGGTGATGGCGGACCTTTGGTACTGAGTTTTTCTGCTATGGAAGATTACTACCAAGAACAAGGGCGCGATTGGGAACGTTATGCTATGGTTAAAGCCAAAGTTCTTGGTGATCAGCATGCCCCTTATGTAGGCGAACTGTATCAAATGTTGAAGCCTTTTGTTTATCGCCGTTATATCGATTTTAGTGTTTTACAATCATTGCGTAATATGAAAAGCATGATTGAACGTGAAGTGCGTCGCCGTGGTTTAAAAAATAATATCAAGCTTGGCGCTGGTGGGATTCGTGAAATAGAGTTTATTGTGCAAGTTTTTCAGCTAATTCGTGGTGGGCGAGTCGTGGGATTACAAACACGTTCACTACTTACGGCTTTATCTGTTATTGAGCAAGAGTCATTACTTAATACTGACGAAGTAACTGCACTTCGAGAAAATTATTTCTTTTTACGTCGTTGTGAAAATATACTACAAGCTATTTGCGATGAGCAAACCCAAACACTACCTGATGATGAGCTCGATCAATTACGTTTAGCAACAAGTATGGGATTTGCTAATTGGAAAGAATTTGAGCGAAGTTTATCCAAACGCATGCAAGTTAATCGCCAAATTTTTAATGAACTTATTGGCGAAAACGAATCAGAATCTACCTCAACGACCAAACCTTATAATGATCAATTTGATGATCTTTGGGTGCCTGATCTCCAAATTAGTGATGTCAGCGCAGTGTTACCCAATTATTCAGAAACACAAATCGCACAGATCCATCAAATGCTAATACAATTTCGCAATGATATTGGTAAACGTACCATTGGTGTACGAGGGCGCGAAATACTCGATCAATTGATGCCACGTTTATTAGAGTCAATTTGTAGCGAAAAAACAGCGATAGTGGTTTTATCAAGAATTTTGCCTTTACTAGTTAATATTGTAAGTCGCACTACTTATCTAGAATTATTACTAGAATATCCAACAGCTTTAAAACAATTAATTCGTTTATGTAGCGCATCGCCAATGATTAGCGATCAACTAGCTCATTATCCTATATTGTTAGATGAACTTATTGATATTAATTCACTTTACCAAACTGTTGCGCCTGATGAGTATAAAAGCCAGCTTTATCAATATTTATTACGCATTCAAGTTGATGATGAAGAGCAACAACTTGAAGCTTTACGACAATTTAAACAGATGCAATTGTTGCATATAGCTGCTTGCGATGTTGAGCATGTATTAACTACCATGAAGGTCAGTGATCACCTAACTTATGTTGCTGAATCCTTATTAGATTTTGTAGTACAAATGGCTTGGAATCAAATGGTTACTCGCTATGGGAGACCAGAATATTTGGCTGATAATGATAAAGGATTAGTTGTGGTTGCCTATGGCAAATTAGGTGGTTGGGAGTTAGGTTATGGTTCAGATTTAGATTTGGTTTTTTTACATGATTGTCCAGTTAATAGTATAACCAACGGCAATAAGCAGATAGATAGTCGTCAATTCTATTTGCGTTTAGTTCAGCGAATTATTCATCTATTTAATGTTCGTACTAGTTTTGGGATTTTATATGAAGTCGATGTAAGGCTTCGCCCTCAGGGTGATGCAGGGTTGCTTGCTTGTAGTTTAGATTCGTTCGAAGATTACCAAATGAATGAAGCTTGGACTTGGGAGCATCAAGCATTAGTCAGAGCCAGAGCTATATATGGAGAAGGTGAATTAATAAAACGTTTTAACCAAATTCGTCATGATGTGCTTTGTAAAAAGCGCGATGAAAAAGCCTTAAAAACTGAAGTTCGCCAAATGCGCGAAAAAATGAGAAATCATCTTGGTACCACACAAGCCAATTTATTTAATTTAAAAATCGATGAAGGAGGAATAGGGGATATTGAGTTTTTATCTCAATATCTTGTGCTTAATTATGCTAATAAATATCCTAAAATGACAAAGTGGAGCGATAATGTTCGGATTTTAGAACTTGCGACAAATTATCAAATCATGGATAGCCAAGAAGCAGAGCAGCTAACACAAATCTATATCGACATGCGGAATAAAACCCATCAGCTTGCATTGCAATTGTTGCCAAGCACGGTAGACAGCGCACAGTTTAAGCAAGAAACACAAATAGTCAATCAAAGTTGGCAAAAATGGTTGAAATAGTAGTATTAAAAACGCCGACTAGAACGGCGTTTTTAATGATTTAACCGGCTTAATTATTTAACTTCTTTCCATAAAATCAAATCTTGATCTTCAAGATCTGACCTATCAAAGCCCACGTTCGGTTTGATATCTTCACGGTCAAAAGCGATATCGCCACCATTAACGGCAAGATCACCTTTTTTAATTTCTTTAAAATCAAACAAATTAGTATCACAAAGATGAGATAAGGTAATGTTTTGTGTTGCTCGAAACATGGTTTCAATTCGACCTGGATATTTTTTATCCCATTCATTTAGCATTTCTTTAATTACTTGTCTTTGCAGATTTGGTTGTGAACCACAAAGATTACAAGGAATAATCGGAAATTGTTTAATTTCAGCGTATTTGGCGATGTCTTTTTCTTTGCAATAAGCTAGTGGTCGGATAATGATATGTTCGCCTGAATCATTCATTAGCTTCGGTGGCATTGCTTTAAGCTTACCGCCATAAAACATGTTTAAAAAGAGCGTTTCTAAAATATCATCACGATGATGTCCAAGGGCAATTTTAGTTGCACCAAGTTCGGTCGCTGTGCGATATAAAATACCACGGCGTAGTCGTGAGCAAAGCGAGCAAGTTGTTTTACCGTCAGGAATTTTATCTTTGACAATGCCATAGGTGTTTTCTTGCACGATTTTATATTCAATGCCTAACGAATTTAGATATTCAGGCAATACATGTTCAGGAAATCCCGGTTGTTTTTGATCTAAATTAACCGCTATTAGATCAAAGTTTACTGGCGCACTGATTTTTAAGTTGATAAGAATATCAAGCAAAGTGTAACTGTCTTTACCGCCAGACAAGCAAACCATAATACGATCGCCTTCTTCGATCATATTAAAGTCAGCGATTGCCTCGCCAGTTAAGCGACGCAATCGTTTATGTAGTTTATTTTGATTATATGTATTCATCACAATTTTATTGGTTATTCGGCACGGCTCATGTAACGACGTTCAGCAATATGAACTTTGACTTTTTCGTGGTTATCAATATATTCAGGAACCTGAATAACAAGCCCTGTTGATAAAGTGGCAGGCTTAGTTCGTGCACTTGCTGAAGCGCCTTTAATACTTGGTGAGGTTTCAATAATTTCTAGATCAACGGTTTGTGGTAGTTCTAATGCAATAACTTCATCATCAGCCATTAACACTTGTATTCCATCCATTCCACCTTCAGGAATAAATAAGAGTTCTTCTTCAATTTGCTCTTTTTTGAAGATATAAGGGGTAAAATCCTCATTATCCATAAACACATATTCATCACCATCAATATATGAAAAACTCACAGGTCGACGGGATAGTTCAATTGTTTCGAGTATATCATCACCTTTAAAGCGTTCTTCAACTTTTCCACCATTTTTTACATCGGTAAAACGCATTTTATAAAGTGTACTAGCACCTCGAGCACTTGGACTTTGAACATCAATATCTTTAACGAGTAATAATTTGCCATTATAGGTGACTGCATCGCCACGCTTTATTTCATTTGCTTTAGCCATAATAGTCTTTTTTCACAATTAGTAATAACAGGATTAAAAAATTAATTCACTATTTTACCGCTAACTTGCTATTGTCACCATTAAAATTTATCGAAGATCCTTAAAATAGACGAAAATCATGACCGATTTATTTAAATACCGAAAAAATTGAGGTGTATGCTGTATTACATCTTCGATTTCGTCCTACCCCCTGGTATGCTCAATGGTAAACTTGCTGGTGAACCTTTCATACATTCGAACAAAGACTTTAAATGTGCTCTGTTTGCGCAAGCGTCAAGACCAACTGTCTGCGGTCGATTAACTTTCTGTCTAGAAATGTGCGGAAGTAATCGTGCCCAAGCCATAGATTATTTAACCCAATTAGAACAGTTAACTAGCGCATAAGTATTGCTTCTATTTAATAAATCAGGTTAATTATTAGAATTATTTATCTCTCATTGTTTTTTTTTTGATAAACTTCACAGCAATTTATTACTTGATAATAAAAAATCTATAATCAACAAAATAGGTTTTACTATTGTTGAATAATTAAATATTGAAGAAGCATGAATCTAATTCATTCTTTATTAAGTTTACGCTTTTAGTCAAGAAGAATATTGATATGAAGAAAAAATTAAAAAGAGCTTTAAAAGCACGTCATTTAGCAATGATTGCTATTGGCGGCTCAATCGGTACGGGGCTATTTGTTGCATCTGGTGCAACAGTTGCAAAGGCAGGTCCTGGGGGAGCTTTACTTTCGTACGCCATTATTGGTGTAATGGTGTATTTTTTAATGACTAGTTTGGGGGAACTAGCCGCTTATTTACCTGTTTCAGGCACCTTTGCAACTTATGGTTCACGTTATGTAGATGAAGCGTTTGGTTTTGCCATTGGTTGGAACTATTGGTATAACTGGGCAATTACGGTTGCGGTTGATTTAGTTGCAGCCCAACTAGTTATTTCTTATTGGTTTGTTGCAGGTCCTTATAGCTGGTTATGGAGCTTATTGTTTTTAAGTATCATCTTTTGTTTAAACTATATTTCAGTTAAAGGCTTTGGTGAAGCTGAATTTTGGTTTTCATTAATTAAAGTCGTCACTGTTATTGTTTTTATTATTGTTGGTTTATTAATGATTATTGGTATTTTCCATGGTGCAGAAGGTGCAGGTTGGCAAAATTGGACCATCGAAAAAGCGCCTTTTGCAGGTGGATTTTCATCAATGATTGGTGTCGCAATGATAGTTGGGTTTTCATTTCAAGGTACCGAATTGATTGGTATTGCAGCTGGTGAATCAAAAGATCCAGAAAAAAATATTCCTAAAGCTATGCGACAAGTCTTTTGGCGAATACTGTTATTTTATATCTTGGCGATTTTTGTTATCAGCTTGATTATTCCTTATACTGATCCTAATTTACTGCGTAATAAAGAAACCGACGTTAGCGTAAGTCCGTTTACCTTAGTATTCCGCAATGCGGGATTATTATCTGCGGCAGCATTTATGAATACAGTTATTTTAACATCGGTATTATCAGCAGGTAACTCAGGGCTCTATGCTTCAACGCGTATGCTCTATGCACTTGCCAAAGAAGGTAAAGCGCCTAAGATTTTTGCTCGGTTGTCTTCTTCTGGTGTGCCACGCGTAGCATTGCTAGCAACAACATTTGTGGCAATGCTTTGTTTTTTAACTTCTCTGTATAAAGATCAGGTTGTTTATTCGTGGTTACTTAACATGTCAGGTATGACTGGCTTTATTGCTTGGCTTGGTATTGCTATCAGTCATTATCGTTTTAGAAAGGGCTACATAATGCAAGGTAATAATGTTAATCAATTACCATATCGTTCAAGCTTTTTTCCATTTGGTCCTATTTTTGCCTTTATATTATGCTTAATTATTACACTTGGGCAAAATTATGAAGCTTTCCTACAAGGCACGATTGATTGGAATGGTGTAATAGCGACTTATATCGGTATACCGCTATTTTTAATGATTTACTTTGGCTATAAAATAGTTAAAAAAACAAAATGGATTAAATACGATCAAATGAATTTTTCTAAAGATGATTAACTCACTAGCTTAGTTTGAATATCTCACTTCTCCGTCGACTTTTGTCGACGGTTTTTATTAAAAAAGAGAGAAACAAACAGTTATATAGCGATAACAGTTTATTCTGATAACGATATTAGCGACTACGGAAGATGATGCGTGCTTTAGATAGATCGTAAGGTGTCATTTCAACAGTAACTTTATCACCAGTTAAAATACGAATATAGTTCTTCCGCATCTTACCAGAAATATGTGCAGTAACGACATGACCATTTTCAAGTTCAACACGAAACATCGTGTTTGGAAGTGTATCAAGTATGGTACCTTGCATTTCAATGTTATCTTCTTTTGCCATTGGGGCCTCTTAATAATAAATACAAATTAAATATATTTAACTGACTCATCTACCTTATCACGCTAAACGCACAATAACAAAACAAGAATGATGCTTTTATACCATCTTATTAGTGTATTATTCGATGATTTAGCAAAGTTAAATATAAACACAAAAAACCGAATTTAAAATATATAAACACAGCGGCAAAATAATGCCGAAAAAACTGTCAGATGTAAAGTCCTTTCTACTTTTTCGTACCATAAAGACCTTGTATATGAATATATTGCCAAACTTTAGGTGGTAGCAAATTTTTACAATTTTGTGCATTGTTGATATTTTGTCTGATTTCTGTAGCCGAAATATCCTCAAGTGCTGTATGTGCCAAATAGATATAACCATTTGGTGAATTGTGTAAATCTTTTACATCGTTGGTTTGATGCGTATCAATCCATTGTTGTAGTTTTGTACTATCGGTTTGGGTTGAATAACTAGCTCTTCGACAAATTAGCAAATGACAATAATCAAGTAACGTTTGCCATTTATACCAAGTTGGCAATCCTAGCAGTGAATCTTGTCCCATAATAAACGCGAGTGGTTTTTGGTTACCATTTTTGCATCGCCATGCTTGTAGGGTTTCAACTGTATAAGATGGGCGAATTGATGTTTCGGGCAAGATTTCGCTTACATCTAGTGCAAATAAAGGCAAATCTTCAATAGCTAATGCTAACATTGCTAAACGTTGCTCAGTATTTGCTTCGGGTTGCGGTTTATGCGGGGGAATATGATTAGGCAACAAACGAATTTGCTTTAAATCAACTTCATTCGCTAATGAAATAGCAGGGCGAAGGTGTCCATAATGGATTGGATCAAAAGTTCCACCTAATAACGCAGTTAACATTTATCTAAACCCATAAATTGCATGGATAAACTAAATATAGCATCCCATATTTGCACTTGGTTATCATGCTTTAGACTGATTTCGATTTCAGTCAATTTTGCCAGTGAAGTAAACAAGCTTGTAAGATCGCAACGGTTTAAATAGCTTGTATAAATTGTTCTTTTATTTTGCCAAACTTTATACTCATCGAAGATTTGCTTGAATGATTTTTGTTGCAAGCCTTTTTTTAAGTTGATTAACAATATTAGTTCTCGCTGAATAATCCGCAATAAAATTAAAGGTTCAAATTCATTCATTTTTAATTGCTGCAGAACATGAGTTGCCCGTTTGACTTTATGAGCAACCATTGCATCTATCCAATGATAAGGGGTAAATATAGCCGAATCGTTAATATTGCTTTCAACTTGATCATAAGAAATGTTTTGCTCTGGATACAACAATTTTAATTGTGCAATAACTTGCGTTAATGCTAGTAAATTTCCTTCATAATAGTAACAAAGTAACTCAATTGCTTTTGGTTCAATGGTTATTTGTTGTTGCTGCAAATGGCTTTTAATCCATTGTGGTAATTGCAAAGTATCGGGTGTGGCACAATTAACGACGACTAATTTATCTGATAGCGTTTTATACCAAGTTGCGTTTTCTTGTGATTTTGTAATTTTATTAAGTGTAATTATCAGCGCAATATCAGGTGTTAAAATCTCACTTAACGTATTAAGTTTGGTACTAATACCTGCATTTAGTGCACCATCACCAAAATCAAGCAAAATCAATGTATTGTTAGAAAACAGATTCATTGCTTGGCAGCTATCTAAAATGGCTGTCCAGTCAGTTTGATTATCAACCACAAACGTCAGTTGCTCATCAAAGCCTGTATGAGTAAAGGCTTTTCGTAACTCGGTTTGGACGTAATTTTGTAAATAAGGATCACTGCCTAAAATTAAATAATAGGGCGATCCTAATTTATGGCTAATTTGATCCGCATTAATTTTAATCATTATAACGTTAATTTACCGCATCAATTGATTTTAATTTACGAATAACTTGTTTAGCAGCTTGTTTAAACATTTCATTTTCGATTATATCTTGTTCGACTGTTTTTGCTAATGCATCTGATGGGTTATCAAAGAAAGTCCTAAACACTCGAACATTAATTGGGTATGTTTGTTGACCTGCAATAACAACTTGTGCTTCAACCGTTAACACTAATTGATATTCAGCCGCTTTACCATCTTGATAAATCGAAATGGTATTACGGCTGAGGTTTTCGCTTAACATCCTTAACGATGGTACTTGTTCAGTCGCGTTATTCGTTAGTGTTACTCTGTTATCGTGTAATATCTCTTTAATTTCACGAGATAAGCGTCCATAAGGGTCATAACTTATATAAGATATCGTCTTAAAACGTGCAGGAACTTCTGCCTCATGCTGTAAATGAAATCCACATCCTGTTAAGGATATTGCCAATAACATCAATAAAGCTAAATACTTTTTCATATCTATAACCGCCTAAATTTAGTTATCAAACAATATTAACCAACAACCAGATTTAAAAGCTTGCCTGGAACGTAAATAACTTTACGGATAGCAACATCACTCAAATATTTTTGAATATTCGCCTCTTGTTTTGCTTGTGACATAACAAAATCTTGATCCGCATTCGCAGGTACTGTAAATTTGCCACGCACTTTACCATTAATTTGTACAACAATGAGTTTTTCGTCTTCAACCATCGCCGCCTCATCAGCAACAGGCCAAGTAGTGTCATCAATCGATTGGTTATGACCTAAAGCTTGCCACATAACAAAACAAGCGTGTGGCATCATTGGGTAAAGCAAGCGAACAATTGCATTTAAAGCCTCACTCATTAGAGCGCGATCTTGCTCAGTTTCTTGAGGTGCTTTTTGTAAGCGATTCATAAATTCCATCACAGCGGCAATAGCTGTATTAAATGTTTGGCGGCGGCCAATATCATCACTCACTTTAGCAATGGTTTTATGTAATTCACGACGCAGTGATTTTTGTTCACTATCTAGAGCTGTAACATCGAGTTTTGCTGCTGCACCTTTTTGGGTATGTTCATAAACTAAACGCCATACACGTTTAATAAATCGGTTTGCACCTTCAACGCCAGATTCTTGCCATTCTAGTGTCATCTCAGCAGGGGATGCAAACATCATAAACAATCGAACGGTATCGGCGCCATATTTTTCAACCATTTCTTGTGGGTCGATACCATTATTTTTAGATTTTGACATCTTTGTCATACCGGCATGAACTAGCTCATTGCCATGACTATCGATCGCCTTAGCAATGCGACCTTTTTCATCACGTTCAATAGTGACTTCGGTTGGTGAAACCCAAATACGTTCATTGGTTGGGCTGGTGTAATAAAATGCATCGGCTAATACCATGCCTTGGCATAATAGACGTTTTGCTGGCTCATTGGACGAAACTAAACCAAAATCACGCATTAATTTATGGAAAAATCTAAAATAAAGTAAATGCATAATGGCATGTTCAATACCACCTACATACTGGTCAACAGGCAACCAGTAATTTGCTGCTTTTTCATCTAACATACCTTTATCATAATTTGGGCAGGTATAACGGGCATAATACCAAGAAGATTCCATAAAAGTATCAAACGTATCGGTTTCACGTAGTGCAGATTGACTGTTAACGGTTGTCTTAGCCCAGTTAGGATCTGCCTTAATTGGACTGGTAATACCATTCATTTCAACATTTTCAGGTAAAATAACTGGTAATTGGTCTTCTGGTGTTGGTATGGTTGTACCATCTTCAAGCGTCACCATTGGGATTGGTGCACCCCAATAACGTTGACGCGAAACCCCCCAATCACGCAAACGATAATTAACTTTACGTTTACCAATACCTAATGCAATTAACTTATCAGCAACAGCATTAAATGCTTGCTCAAAATCAAGACCATCAAACTCGCCTGAATTAAATAATTTTCCGTGTTCAGTATAAGCTTGCTGTGAAAGATCGGGCGCATTACCGTCTTGAGTTAAAATAACCGGATTAATTGGTAAGTTATATTTTGAAGCAAATTCATAATCACGTTCATCGTGCCCAGGTACAGCCATTACTGCACCTGTACCATATTCAATTAACACAAAATTAGCAATCCAAACAGGAACTTTTTTACCTGTTAAAGGATGGACAGCATAAAAGCCTGTGGCAATACCTTTCTTTTCCATGGCTGCCATATCAGCTTCGGCTGTTTTGATATTTTTGCATTCAGCAACAAATTCAGCAATTTTAGGATCGTTTTTTGTGGCTAATTGTGCAAGAGGGTGCTCTGCGGCAACTGACACAAAGCTAACCCCCATTAATGTATCAGGACGAGTTGTATAGACGCGTAACTTATCAGCATAATTTTCAACAGCAAAATCAAACTCAACGCCTTCAGAACGCCCAATCCAGTTACGTTGCATGGTTTTGACTTGTTCAGGCCAGCTTTCTAATGTATCTAAATCGTTTAGTAACTCTTCGGCATAGTCTGTAATTTTAATAAACCATTGAGGGATCTCTTTGCGCTCAACTGGCGTGCTACAACGCCAACAACAACCTTCAACCACTTGCTCATTAGCAAGAACAGTTTGATCGTTAGGACACCAGTTAACGGCAGAGGTTTTTTTATACACTAATCCCTTTTCATACAACTTAGTAAAAAACCACTGTTCCCATTTATAATATTCTGGGCGACACGTTGTCACTTCACGATCCCAATCATAACCAAAACCTAAGAGTTGTAATTGCTTTTTCATATAAGCAATATTTTCATAGGTCCATTTTGCAGGTGCAGTATTGTTTTTAACTGCAGCTCCTTCAGCCGGCAAACCAAACGCATCCCAACCAATTGGTTGCAGTACATTTTTACCATTTAAACGCTGATAACGTGAAATGGTATCGCCGATAGTATAGTTACGCACATGACCAAGATGCAAACGCCCAGAAGGGTAAGGCAGCATCGATAAGCAGTAATATTTTTCTTTTGATGGATCTTCAGTAACGTGAAAGGTTTTATTTTCTTGCCAGTGTTTTTGTACAGTGGCTTCAATTTCATCTGGGCGGTATTGTTCTTGCATGACGAGTTAATGTCCTATCTATTATTGCTAATAAAAATATGCTGCTAATTGTATTGTTTATTGACACGTTTTACAAACGATATGTGAAACAAGCAGAATGATTTGACGTCAATTTTTTATGAATTAAACCGAATAAAGTTACCAATATAAATAAAAAGAAATAAAATTTTCCACCTCTTGCTTTATGTTGCTTTATGAAAAAAATAACTTATTTTAGATAAGCTAATTGTTGTCTATGTTGGTAGCAACTTTCTCAAGTACTAAATAGAAAGGGATAATGATTTTTTTGTTTAGGTATCACATATTGTACAAAGAAGAGCTATTACAATGAGATTAAAAGGATTGTATTTTGATTGTCAGGTTGATGGTTGTGCTCCTGATACTTTTGCGGTCACGGAGTTTACGTTAGACGAGCACCTGTCAGAGCTATTTACCTTAACCCTAACCCTGACAAGTCCCGAAGCCGATATTGATATTAAATCGCTGATTTTGTGTAAAGCATATTTAACGGTGAGTCAGAATGGCGTACCCCAGCGAGAGGTGATAGGGATTATTACCGAAGCCAAACGTGGTAAAAGTGGTTTTCGGCGGACCTATTACACCCTGATTGTTCGCCCCTCGCTATGGTTACTAACCCAACGTCAACAAAGTCGTATCTTCCATTTTAAAAGCATTCCAGAAGTTCTCGATATTTTATTGCAAGAGCATCAAATTCGTTTTTGTTGTGATTGTCGCGATAAACATACTCAGCGTGAATTTATC
>NZ_FMBA01000099.1 GCF_900094935.1 Gilliamella intestini | reverse complement strand
GACAAATTTGTCCTCGTCAAAATACTGCCCTTGAAAGCGCAGGTTTTGCGGGACGGTGCGGTATTCTATCGCAAGCTCGCCATAGGATTTAAAATCTCTGTCAAAAACTTTCAGGTAACTATGCGTTTTAGTATAAAATTGTTTTTTAGTTGGGTTGAGTTTTCGGTTTTTTAATGCTAAATAAATAGCAAAAACAGCCTTTGGGTATGCTAAAAGGTATTGTGTTTTTTATAACAATTATTCAAAAAATATTGATTTTATTTGTTTTTTAAAGAGCGATAAAGTAACGAAATATAAAAGGAAACTCCTCGCTGTTTTAAAGCAAGGATCTGTATAATCAAGGTTGTTTATTAGTCGCCAATTATTCTATTTTAAGGTAACCTGCGTTTGGGCTTTTCAGGCTCTGGCGTTGGTAATTTCCATGATGTTAATAAATCTAATTCGCCAAGAAAATTGTTGATATTATCAAGCTCGTTCTCGGCAACTTGCCATAACCATAATTTATCACTTAATTCTTCAAGTGTACCATGGCTTTTATCACTTAATATCCAATCTTTCAACGTGGTATTATCTACACACATGTCTAAATGATGATGATTAATAATATTAGCGGTATAAATCATTCTCAGTCGTTTATTGTCATTTAATTGTTTTCGGTCACGTAAAAGATAATATTTTTCATAAGGATATATAGTGGCAAAGTTGAATCCCATTGCATACTCAATGGCATTATTTGCACTCTTACACCCCGAATATTTTATACCATAAGAAAAATAGTTTTGACGTGCAAAGTTCTTTATCAATTCCAAAACAAGACCATCATGATCAAGTTTATTATCATATAAAATATAAATATCATTTTTACCGCCAAATTCTTCCGTATAATAAGCCAAACGTAGGCGACATATATTGTCTAATATATTCGATGTAGCAAAGGTTATAATTTTCTGTAGATTTATTTTACGTTTTAATCCCTTTAGAGAAATATTAACTTGTTTAAAATCACTACAGGTCTTCCTTATTATCGGCTTAATATAACTAGTATCTGTAATAGGAGCATTTAATGCTGAAAATAGTGTTTCAGCAAATTCTAACGCAATATTCTGTGAGATATTTTCTGTATTATATAAAACAATGCCACTGTACATAGCTAATTTCCTTCTTTTATACTCTTAATCAATAAGTCTAATCGGTGTTTCATATCTCTCGCATTATATGGATGCTTAAATGAAGAAATTGCTTCATCTCTATAGATCCCTAATATCCTCATAGCCTCTTCATTACGAGTAAACAAATAATCGAAATCTGTCATATCAGATTTAGAGGCTATCTCTATCGCATGCACTTTCCCATTTTTATCGATAGCCATAACATCAGGTCTGCGTGTAGATTTACTTTCACCTAGAGCACGGTTATATGAGCGGTTTAAATAGATTTCTTTGAACTGACCAGACATAGCCAGTTTATTAGCGATGGCCTCTGAAAACTGGTCATGCCCCGGTGTTCCATCAACTTGTCCTGTTCCATATATTTTTGTTCTATTCACTTCTCGGACAGGACAAATTTTTGCCAACCCCAACGGGTCAATCCAAGCCAGTGGATTAGGAACGTAGCTATAGGCGTTTTCGCCGCCGGCAAGTCCTATGGGGTCTTGGCTGATGTAGCG
>NZ_FMBA01000022.1 GCF_900094935.1 Gilliamella intestini | reverse complement strand
AAGATATTGAACACACCAAGACCAAAGCCTACAGCCCACAAACTAACGGTATTTGTGAGCGATTCCATAAGACGATGAAAACAGAATGTTATGATATTTTATTTCGACGTAAGATTTACACGCAATTGAGTGAAATACAAAACGATATTGAACAATGGCTTGAATTTTACAATCGAGAAAGAGCGCATTCTGGAAAATATTGTTATGGGAAGACACCATGGCAAACTTGGAATGATGCAAAGGGGTTGGTTAAGGAAAAGCAATTGGAGAATTTATTTTGCTCATCGGACACGCATTTTGTTAAAATGAAAGCCGATGAGTAATATGTGTCTGTCAGATTAAGTTTGAGCTACTACAATTTAAAAATGATTGTGTAATGTAGCCTTTTCGCACATTGAATAACTGCAACGGTATTCCGCGTGTAACTGGCCCCGTTTTGTCTTCAACGACAGATGATAGACGAGCCATACCTTGATATTGTTGCAAATCAAAGCTACGTTGACCACGTAGCTTTTTCAAATCATTAATAACGTATCCTGTATGTTTGTTACTCATTACTCAATTACTCTATAAAAGTAGCCAAGGTCATAACTATTATCTTCATCCTGAACGTTGGATGTGACAGTTTGAAACATTGTTGCCGCACAGCAATAATATTTTTCACCATTAATTTCACGAATAGTACCAGGAACAACACTATCAATTCTGGCAACATAAAAATCAGGAACTACACCGATACGTTGATATTGTTTGCTAGCCAAATGCAGATAAATCGATTGTGGCACCAACGTTATCAAATTATTAAACTGAGATAAACTTACCTCAACAAGTAACATATCCGGATGGGGTTTATAATCGCGTTCAATAGTCGCATCACCAATGCCCATTGCGCCCATGCCTTCATAACCTGACTCATTTGCTCCAAAAAAATAGTCTTTTTTGTTAACTCTAACAACGCTAGCAAATGAACGATATTCTCGGCTTCCGATAAACAAGTACATATCACTGGTGAAGGGATATGATGCGTAACTTGTATTATTTGTGTTTGTTGAATGTGTTCCGTACGCATAATGACCATCATTGTAAATTCCATCTTTTTTTAGCGTTCCGAATCCAAAATGTCGAAAACGGCGAGAATCAACACGTACAACAACATGAATATATTGTGTTGTTGCTAAAAATGTATATGACGCAAATGGCTCATGATGAAAATTGGTACCAGCCCCCCAATAATAACGATAGAAATTTGCTTTACCGTTAACAGAGCTTGAACCATCTTGGTTATCCCAGGATAAATTTGCGTTAAACTGATTGTTGATAACAATGTACAACGTGGGGAGTGAATTTGATGATCCAACTCTTAGGCTCCAAAAGCAATTTTCATTATGTAAATAGAGTTCTTTTGCTTTAGTATCAATTTTATCAACAACCCACCCATCAACTGATTGTGCAAACGTTGCTAGTTTTGATAATAAATCTACGACTGATGAGGCGTTACCCGTTTGATATGCCATGTTTAGCTCCAATTTCTATACTTTTTCAATTGCAAAAAAATCAATATTCGTTACACGAAAACCATTTTGAAAAATAATAAATTCGCGACCATCATCGGTTCTAATCGTATCCTCTGCCGCTCGGCTTAATCCTGGTACCCAGTAAACACCATCTAATGCCCCCCAAAATTGAGTTGCACCTTTTGTCACGTCAACAATGGAAACAGGATAAAGTGGTGAGTAGCTATCAGGTGATGCAGTTAACACATTGATTTTTTTTATTGCCATAATAATAAAATTTTTCAATACCTCTTGGATAAACTAACTTTGTTTGGCTACCTTTTGAACCATAAAACTGTTGCCATGATTGCGCTGGGGTAAATACGTAAAAATGATTAATACGCGGGTCGATAATTGACGCAAAATAATCTGTTGTAATGGAATATCGTTGTAGTTCATTATTACAGCTACCTGCAATCACTAGTGGATAAGGGTACTCATTTGGCAATGCGTTTGGTAGCATAAATCCGCAATAACAACTTGAATAAACAGTTGTCATTTTTGTTACCACAATAAATCGACGATTATTAGCAAAAAACCAGTAATGTAATGGATTATTATCAGCAAATAGTCCAACTTGTGTGCGATTTAACATACCACTAAATATGTCATTGGGTTGATTGATTAATTCAACATTAAAGTAGGTTCCACCGCAGAAATAAAGATTATAAGTATCATTTGAAATGCGATTATCTGTTTTACACGCAACATAAATATTATTGCCAGCAGTCGCTCCTGGCGCACTCCATGCATATGATTTTCGTTTTGCTATAGTTGCAGTAGCTGCAGTTTCACCACTGTAAATTTCTGTCCAATTATCTCCAGAATTGACCAATTCACTATCAGTTGTTAAAAATAGATTTAATTTATCCAGTAAATCAATTTCATTATCTGCAATTCCACTTTGATACGCCATTTAAATCCCCAAATCCTGTTTAATTGTTTGCTTATTTGCTCGAATAAATGTTTTAAATGCTCTACCGCCTGTTACGCTATTGATTCCGCGACTGACCATATCACCCGCATCAATGACTAATTCCTGCTGAATAACGGGACTTAATATTGTTGGTGAGCTTTTGCGTTGTTGGCTATCATCAAGTAATGGCGCTTTTGGAATATTGACATTGCTAACTAGCCCGCCTGTTGCATAACGACGTAATCGCCCCGTGTTAATAGCATGAAGATAGTCAAGGCCGTATTTTTTCACTGAAGCAGCTTTAACAACATATTCCCCATTAGATAATTTTGCTGGAATAGAATCGGATGTTGATGTACCAGCTCCAGTTATATAACCACCTGTTGCTGCCGCAACAGATGCCACGCCCGCTAAACCTGACATAGCAGAGCCACCAGCATTCGCTGATGTAATTGCGGTATATAAGGTCGCAGCGCCACTTGAAAATGCAGCTGCCATTGCGCCTGTTAATCCTGCGGTTCCCGTTGTCATTGCGGTGGTTAATGAAGTACCAAGTTCAACCGAACCAACACTTGCCGCAGTGGTTATTGCTGTGCCCATCAGTTCTGCTGAAGAGATAGCACTGGCATTTTCAACTGCCGTATCGGTTATTGAGCTAAAAAGTGATTTACCCAAATTACTAAGTTGATTCATGGCAATATCAGCAAGACCTTTACTTGCTACCTGAGCCATTGCTGATACGATACTTTGTGCAAGGTTTAATAATGCGTCTTTTAATTCAAACGTACCTTTTGCTAAAGAATCAAGACTACCTTGGATACCGCTTTGTAATCCGTTTTTAAATGCATTGGTTAATGCATCGGTAGTTTTATTTAGTTCTGCAATTTGTAGCTGAAGTGTAGCAAGTGCTTTTTGTGCATTTTCTCCAACTTGACCAGGAAGCGCTGTCATAGCTTGCAAAGTAGGTAAATATTTGGCAAGTTCTTGTGCTGTTTGCTTGTGCAAATCAACTAACTGGCTTTGTGCTTCAATTTGTGTAATTAAACCAGCAGTTACTTGTGCTTGTATACTTTGTTCTTTAATTGACTGTTGTGATTGTGCTTGCTGAACTTTTGCTAAAATTTCGGAAATATTTGCTTCAGCTTTTTTTAGTGGTAACAACTGGTCAATTAAGTCAATACCCTCAATATTTTTATTAGCTTTAAGTTGTGCAATAACCGCTTGATACCATCTATCAATTTCTGCCGTTTTAATTCTGGCAGGATCAAACAATAGCGAATTGAGTTGATTTTGTAATTCGTCATTAAGTTTTTTATTTTCGTGTGCTGTAATTGCATTATTTGCCGCATTAGCTCGATTACGTTGCTCTACCGTTAATTTTTGAGAATCAATCAACGCTTGACGAGTTGCGTATGTTTTTTGTGTCTGCTTATCAGCTTGTGATTCTAGCGATTTTATAAATTGTTCTGTTTCACGTGCCGCAGATTTTGCAGCTCGGGCTGATTCTTGTATTGCTTTTTTCTTTGCTTCGTGCGCATCTACCAATTTTGCATTAGCAATAATCTCTTTTTTGAGCTCTGGGCTAGCATTTTTATACTGACCTTTTTCAATTTCATAAAGTGCTTTAGCTAGGGCAGTACTTTTTTCTTGTAACGCAACTTTATTTTTTAATTGTTCGTTATATTGACTTAGCAATTTTTTGGCTTCTTGCTCATCTACCAATTTTGCATTAGCGATAATTTCTTTTTTGATCTCTTGGCTGGCATTTTTATACTGACCTTTTTCTATTTCATAAAGTGCTTTTGCTAGGGCGGTACTTTTGTCTTGTAGCGCAACTTTATTTTTTAATTGTTCGTTATATTGTCTTAGTTGTTTATCTGTAATTTCTTGAACATCTTTATCATATTGCCCCCCTGAAAATGATTTACCGTCTTTTGATTTAACCCCTTGAGCCTGTAAATCTTTACGACCTTTTTCATTGGCCCAAAGTGCTTCATATTTTTTACGTAATTCATCAACCGCTTTAGCTTGTTTTTCGGCATCGCTTGCATTTTGTTTATGAAGCTCGTCAAGTTCTTTTTGGGCATTGATTGCTTTTTCATTAATGACATCGGTGTCATGCTTTTCTTGTGCTTCTTTTTGAAGCTTATCTCGTTGAGCATATTTTTCTTGTAATGCTTTATCATCATTCTTATTGTATGGAATAGATACTGATCCAGGAACAATGTAAAAACCTCTTTTTTTTGCTTTCTCCATTTTTTCAATATCTTCTTCTAGGCTTGATAATCCTAAATCAAACTTAAGCTCTTTCTTTAACTCATTACCTAGAACACTAACCCCATTTTTGAAGCGTCGCCATGCATCTTCTAACCAATTGAGCTGTTCTTCCATCTTATTAGCGCTGACTTCCATCTCTGAAGCATATTTATCTGTAGCGATTGCAATAGCTTCTTCGGTTCTACCTTGTTCTTCTAACGCGCTTATACGCTGATAAGTAGCCAGATCTAAAAAGTGATATTGTTTATTACTTTCAACAGCCCAGCTTGTGACCGAATTTTCAATACCTTTAAATGATTGAACGGCGTCTTGGGCACTTTTTCCTGTCACTTGTGCCATATATGCTGATGCTGTAGCAATGTTTTCAATCGATTTTGCTGATAATCTCCCCTCTGATGTCAGTTCAGCAATAACACCACGTGTTTCACTGTAGTTATGATTAATTTTACCGATACGTTGAGACATGGCCTCAAGCCCGCCTGCGGTAGCACCGGCATAATTACCCGTTGAAATTAATGCACGATTAAATCGCTCTTGTTCTGAAATTATCGTACTTATCACTTGTGACATTTTGTAAGCTGCAGCAATAAATACACCGGCAGAAATAGCAGCAGCCCCAAATAATGAAGGTAACTTTCCTGTCATATTGGCAATTGAAAATAATGAGTTACTAATGCCATTAAAATTACCCGTAGCGAGCTGTTTTGACATCATAAAAAAAGTTCGGTGGGCAGATTTGGTATTAAATACCAATCTTTTAGTCCCCTCATTTAGTGTTTCAACCGTTGATAATGCAGCACGTTGATTGTTGATTTTTCCAAGATAATCATCAAACGTGTCAGTATCAATCACGCCCGCTTTTTTGGATTTCCTTAATTTGCTTTCTAGCTCATCTAAACGACTTAGACCTTTTGTAGCAGGATCAATACTAGCAAGTAATTTGTCTAAACCTTGGCGCAGTTTTTCAACTTCTTTTTTATGCGCTTCAGCTGCTTTAGTGGCAATACTTTGTGCTTTAGCTTGTTTTTCAGCAGCAGAGGCAGCTTGCGCACCACGGTTCATTGCCTCAGTTTGTGCCGTATAAACATCTTTGATGCTTTGAGCACTTTTTTTGTTAGCATCTTGAGCAACATTTGCTGACTCTTTCAGTTCAGCATTTAATTGACTGATATTATCTTTTGCTCTATTCACGTCAGCCGTGAACTTCATTGCAATATTCATATCGTTATTAGCCATTATTATTGCTCTCCGCGTAACTGTTTTACAAATTTAGTAACTTGTTTACCACCATTAAAGCCAACACAAACATCCTCAATTCGGTTAGCTCGTTCTCGGTTTTGTAACTTAATTAATTCATCGTAATACAGCAGTAATTGGCGTTGCGTATAATGCGGTAACTGCTGTGGTCCATGTCCATTTTTAATTAATAGTGTAAAAACCTCACTCCAGCTTACTGATTTGCCTGTTTTGCAGCGTTTTGCCGAATGATTTTGCGGGTTACCGCGTTCATAAAAAAACGAGAATTAACAACCCACCACCAATCAAGTAATTGCAAACCATTTTCATATGACAACGCTTCAATAAACGAAATCGGTTTTTGAATGGATGTACTGATTAATGAATAAACTAGCTCTAAATTACCCATAATAATTGTGTCGGCTTGTTCAATAGTGATTTTGTTTGTACCGTTCATTTCATTCACAATTAATGCAACAAACTGGTCAATCTCATTCCCAATTGTCAATGCATCTTTAAATGAATATTCACGTACTGTAATTGTTTCACCAGCTAGTGTAATTTCACGATTTGGCATTAATGTTGCTAAATCATTTGATTCTTTTTTTGTTGCTGTCACTTTTTCTGCCATGTTATTTACCTACTAATGAAATTAGAGAGTTGAATAATTAGCGGTGACACATCACCGCATAATAAAATAAATTTATTTCGCCTTTTGAACGTATGAGCCAAAATAGCCAAGCGAACTATCCTTGTTTTGACTCATATCAGCCAAGACCGTGGCAGTAAGTGGTAATTCACCGTATCCCTCATTGTGTAGTAACGAGAAGTTAGAAATTGGATTGAATTTAACGCGGAATAGCTCCACAATTACATGTTCATTTTCACGGTCAGTATTGATACCATCGAGCATAAACCAACGTTCTGGTGGCTGGCGTGTAAAAATCCCCAAGCTTTCAGTCTTAGCGTATGAATAATCTACCGTTGCGGTTAATGCCATTGTAGTTAATAATTTAATTAATCCTGCATGGGCTGATTCGATTTCATAATCCGTACCTAATACTAATATGGTTCCATCAGCAATTTTTAACTCAACATCGGCAACAAATGGATGGGCTAATTTGATGCGGTCACCAATTACCAGACTTTCAGGTAATTTTTCATCAGTGACAATACCCGCATCAACAGTAATTTTTTCACCATAAAGCGCTAACGCAATGTTTTCGATTGACCAATCTTTTAACGTAAGATTTAACGTACCACTTTTACCCAGTGTTAATTCACCAACTTGTAGACGTTGCCCTGTATATGATTCATTTTGTGTTACCGTTTCAACACTTAGTTCCATTTCACAGGAATCAGCCGTACCCACATGCCGAAAGGCATTAGGTCGAACAGGTGAACTTGCGGTATTACGGGTGGCAAGATTTATGGTACCTTGCAAACTCATTAATAAATCTGACATATCTTTCTCCTAAAACTATTTATCGGCTACCAATAAAATGCTGGGTTTGAAATGAATCAATCCAAACAAGTACGCCGTTTTGAAAACCTAACGTTTGCCCACCAACCCATGTGACTGGACGAACTCCATCAATAAACTGAACTGTTTTACCAATCAACAAATCACGCACCGCACCTATAACGGGGTTTGCTAGCTGTTTAACATTTTGAATATTGGTTGCTTGACTTGAAATATCACGTGCAACAACCACAACACCAAAATTAACACTTACTGACTGCCGTGTTCCTGTTGGCTTATCGTTCGGTGTTTCTTTGCCAAGCAAAACGTAAGCAGCAGGTGTTGGCGCCGATGTTAAATCAGTCAGCTTGCTGTATTCAGCACTGGTACCAACAAACACTAAGGTTTTATCAGGCATTAAACCTTTTAATTTTTCAGCAACAACTGACACATCAAATGGTGCGCTACTCATCGTCCAAAATCCCGTAATGTGTTCATATCAAATACACGAACAGGTCCAGTCTGTTTTGGTACACCACCTGCGACAGGCAAAGCATCATCAATACCAAGCGAATATTTCCCTTCAGCTACCATTTTTAGAAAGCCTAGAACTTGTTTGTAATCACGCACGATAGGATCGTTTTTTTCATCAGAAACACGATTGCGATGCAATTTGTAACGAACAATAATGCGTGCCCAATCTGTCAATAATCGAGGCACAACAGTTAATGGCAGCTTATGCCCACGCTGACGTAAAAAACCGTTTATTTCAGCTTCAGTATCAGCTATTGATTCATTAATACGTGAGATTGCTCGATTTGCATTAATAACATCATCAGGCAACCAACTTGAAACATCACCACCATTAATAATGACTTCCAACAAATTAGCATCTACGGGCATTTCACCATCTTGAGCAACCAATTGGGATAGCTCAACGAGTCCTGGACGTTCGGATAAATTTAGCAATGTAATGTATGGAATATTCATCATCTTTACCCAAACCAACGATAAATTACCGTTGGTTGTTGTTCACATTATTAACTGTTTGTTGGAATAACATTTTCAAACAAATAGCCCGCATCTTTAGCCACAACTAGCTCTTTGACCGATTCACCGACTCGAACACGTTGGCCACCACGTAAACCGATATCAGGATCAACAATCGAACCCGAAACACGATCTTTAAATTGGGCTGTAAAGCCAAACGTCACACCACCTTTAGTATTTGCTAATTTATTGCGAACGGTGAAACTAGCTTTATTGCCCCATGCACGTAATAGGGTTGGTGATTTACCTGGTTTTGCACTATTTAGGAATGCATCACCAATATAAATCGCTTCTAACTCTAATAAGTCAGCTAAAAAACCGAGTGGGACAAGACCGTTTTCACCGGCATTTCCATGATATGCAGCAACAATTTTGGGATGACGACGTAATATTGTTGCAACTCGACGACCTAGTGTGCCAATATTAGGTCGCACAATCATTGAATCAAAAGCGTCTGTAATTAAACCAATCGGATCACTTTTATCATCGTTCCACTGTTGCGCTGCTGTTAAAGTTTTGGTGTTGGTGTAGTTACTTGCATTAAATAGTACATTAGCGGCTCGAACTTCACGATCTAACAAAATTAAATCAGTCGTTGCTTCGACTGCATGACCGAGCGGGTTATGACCAGTGATTGCAGTATCAATATCGTCTTGCGGTACAGGGCTATCTAGTCCATAATCAGTCACTGAACTTTCTTGCTCTTTGGCACCAAATTCAACTTGATTTGGTTGTGCTGTCCGCCCAACTTTAGTATCTGGGAGCGTAAATCGCTCTGAAAAATCGTACTCCAACCATTTAAAAGACGTGCTAGAAACAGGCACACGGGGCAAAACCTCATCGGCAATTAACTTATTATTACGGTAAGCGATAGCAATTGCAGTCAACTGCGGTTCAACGGGAAAAGGGCGTTGCATATAAAACTCCTATTTATTAAAACGTGTTTATTAAAGGTCATAGACCATTAGTTAAATAAAAGGTTAAGCTTGTTTGCTTGGTGCAATCCAAATAGTGCCTAATTCATCGGCATCACCCACAACTTCGGCATAGCCAATAATAAAATCACCTGACATTGCTTTTTTAGCTCGACCATCCGCATTTGCTGTGATTGGATCACCAATCGCAATTGTTTCGCTATAAAAAACAGGCGCTAAACCGCTACGAATCACATCAAACACTTCACCATCACCACCACCGACAATTGTTGATACACCGATTAATAATGCGCTACCGTCAATTGCTTGTTTTGCTAGACCATCTTCACCACCATGACAGACAATCACGCGTGGTTTGACTTCGCCTTCAGCGGTTTTTGCTACTGTTAATCCTGGAATATTCATATAAAAACCTTTTGGTTAAAATTAAAATGAGGCTGATATTGATAATCAGCCTGTAATTAATGCTCTTATTTTTTAGCTTTGGTTACATGCGTAACTGCTTGGCTAATTGAAATTGTATTGCCTTTGTCTGCCTGTTCTTTTTGATAGGCTTTGGCTGCATCAGCAATGACTTTTGGATCTTGTTTATCAACGTTATCTTCATTATCACTAGCAGCCGATTTTTCAGCAAAGTTCATAAAAGCGGGACGCTCTGAAAGTACTTTTTTGATTAAATCAGCTGGGGAACTGTTAACAGTTGCATCACCTTCAGCAAATGAAATTGGTTCATTACCCAACGCCATAAATACTTCAACAACTGTAGTTTTATGAGCAGGTAATAATTTTCCATCTTTAACTAATTCATCAGCAAAGGCAGCAAATTCCGCACGTTTGTTAGTTTGTTCTTTTTCTAGCAATGCTTGTTCACGTTTGGCTAGTTCAGCATTCTTAGCGTCAATTGTTGCTTGTTGTTCGGCAAAGCTAGCGTCTAAAGGTTGTGGCATTTTTTCTTTCTCCTTTTGTTTTCTGTCGGATATTGCACGCAATGATTCAAGGCGCCATTGCGGTAAAAACAAGTCAGCACTGGCAATGCCGGCTTTTTCAATCAGCAGGTCACGCAAATTAGCTAAAATTGAAATCAAATTCTCATCAAATTCTTCATCAGCCATCGAGAACTCTGCGGCACCTTGCTCACCATCAGACTCCGCAAAACTGGCGTCAGGCAAGCCTTTAATAGCAGGCGCTGCTGCACCTAAAAAACCAATGTGCCGCGCATAGTAATGACCGGGTTTAGGATTGCCCGGTGAGTCTGGTAAATAGATTGATAAAGAACGTTTTTTATAACTGCCCGCATTATAGGCTTCAGCAAATTCTGGATTAATCTGATCTAACTTGGCATAAACCAACCCATCTTTTACTTCAAATGATTTTGCCCATGCGTAAGCTGGAGCTGTTAGTTTGGGATGGCCAATTACAGCAGGCGCTTCTGACAAACTTGGATCGTAGCTTTCTGCTAAATCAATACAATTTTCTAAAGTAAAAGTGATTTTTCGACCATCTACCGCAGTATGCGTACCAGGTTTAAAAACGGGAATAAGTGCCATAAAAAATGCTCCAATAAATTGATATAGAGCATCATGACTTATTTTGAGAAAAGGGTAATCTGAACGCGGGCAGATAATTTTTTAATGATTTGGAAAGAGGAACGGCAAAATAATAGAAGAAATATACACTAAAAACTTATTATAAAGCATTTACAACACGATTAAAGCGATTCGTAAATAAACTAATTAGCCTTTTTTAGTAAAGTGGCTTAAAACGCGTTATATTGCGTTTTAAGCAAAACCCAAGTGCTCACGCACAACATCGACCAATAGTAATTTATCTTGGGCGTTAATGCCAAGCCATGGTCTTGCTGGAATTACCACTTTCTTTACAGGACGTCCTCCCACATTTAATGCATTGCCCCTAACTGGTTTAATTGTACCGCCGAACTGATGGATAGCGCCATAGATTAAGTTCGTACCAAACAACAAAGTATTGCCTTCAATCTGCCAATGCAACGTACTTCTTAGATTACCATCTAGCGTTAAAATTTTATCTTTTTGTTTGGATTTAGATTTTTGATACCACGGTGATAATGCTTGCCAAGGTATACCATCTGGTGATTCTTGGGCATTAAAGCGTGCTTCATGAATATCAAGTAATACTTCGCCCATATGACTAAATAAACTTTGAGTATCATTTATGGCCGCTTCAATATGAAGCATAGCATCAAGCGCATCTTGTATATTAAACTCAATATTTACGCCAGTCATTTTTTCACCTATACTAGTTTTATCGTATGTACGGGCAGCTTCCGCCAAAGCCTCGAATCCCACGTACAGCGACCCAATCGTGGCGGTGATTGGGTTTTATTTTATGTTCGTTTAAACACTCGAACACCAACCCTCAGTTGCTCTAGATAGTCGGGGTTATCAGGCGCAAATGTCGTCACACCGAGCCAACCATCATCACCCACTTCAAATACCGCAAGCATGGGCTTAACTTCACCATCAATCATAAAACGCGAGATATAACGCCGACGAACTACCGATTTTTGTAGATGATCAAAGTATTCCATTCTTGTCCAAATTTCATCAGGCAGTTTTAACGAATCCGCCAGTAATAATAAAAATTGCTCACGACCACGTTTTGTAACTTTCAATTCACCAGTTTTGCTAACAGTGAAAAGCTGTTTACCGATTACTAATGCATCACCGGCTACATCTTTAAAAATAGCTGGCTTAGTTAACGTTGCGCCAAATTCATTTAAGAAAATATTGGCATAATCTTCTTCAGTTAAGCCCTTTTCTAACAGTCTATTTTTGCTTACTTCACGGATAGCTGGCCATTCATCAGTTGCTTTGCTTGATGGTAAACCTCGTTTTAAAGTTGGATCTGTATCTAATGGATTTGGTACAAAATTATCAAGTCTTGATTGTCCGGGAATATGTTCAAAACTTGGATCAATGCCCTCAGGCACTCTTGCAATACGTGGATTACCGCTATTTTCACCAATTACTCTATCAACCCAATTTATTGTTGGTGCTTTGTCAGGTTGATTTTTTCCCATTCTTTTTAGATCACCTTTAGTACGCCCACGAACGCGGCACTGACAACCATAGCCATTGGGTGGAAAGTGAGTATTCCACCAAGGATCATTAAAATCTAATACCAGATGATCCCAACTTTGATGAAGTTCTCTGGGATGTTCAACATAATCACTATGCAAATATTCCATGTATGGAAACTTAGCATCACGTAATTGTTGATAGCGTCCAGCTTGATAAGAACTGTTTAAATTTGTTTCATAGATGATACGAGTACGCCAGTTAAAACCGCCGTTATAACTCCAACCATGACGTTCAACTATCTCAGCAAAGTCTTTACGGAACTCATCCAGTGTTGTGCCTTGGCTAATTGCTTTATCAATAGCTGCACGAAAATCATTTAGTAATGCATTACGATTAGCACCCGCCACAACAAAGGCATAATCATGCTCATTATTGTAGATATCTACATAGCTGTTTGTGGGCACATTTGCTTTACGTCTGAAGAATTCAATTTGCTCTTTAAATGGCAACGAGCCATATGCGACATTAACCATTTTTGCTATCCTCAAGTAGTTCTGTGCGACCTGCTAAATTAGCTGCTGTTAATGCTTCAGCCATGACCTTTGCATATTTATCTAATTGCATATCGGGAATTAGCTCAAATAACTTATCACGTAATTCTTCTAATGATTGAACATTATCAACCAGCTCTTTAATTTGATTAATCCATTGGTCGGTAACTGGTTGCATTTCCGTATTTAAATGATTTGATTGCAACACGGGTGCAAAGGTATTCGGTTGCTGTTCGGCAAAATCAACGTTTTTTAAAGATTGCGCATCAATCGGCTCTGCTAGTTGCGGTTTTTCTTCCCATTCACCACCATAAGTATCCTGTACATGCGAAAGAGTTGGACGGAAACCAGTGGATTCAATAATATTTTTATCACGTTCTGACATTGATTTTAAATCTTCTGGTTCATCAAAAATACGTGAAACCTGAGGAACAGCAGCACCGGGAAAATTCATCTGTGTAAACCAAGTACCTGGTCCTCGATTCCAACTCTCGCACATTACATCAGAATCTGATTTTGCAATTGAACTTAATACCGCAGCTTGGAGTGATTCATCACCACCGATTGAGCTTGATGCACCACCTGAGGAAGTAATTTGTCCAACGGTTACACGCCTAATTGCTTCGTTCATTGAGTCGTAAAACGCTTTGTAATCGCCTGCGCCTGAGCGTGCTATTTGTAGCAATTCAAGCGTCATGCCATCTGGCATGATGATGCCTGAATCGGTCTGAATTGCACGAGTGAGTGACAGTAAGTCCCGTTTTTGTTCAGGTGTTGCACCTGTACTATATTTGCCCACTGCCGTTGGCATGCCGAATTTTTCCAGAAAAATTAGCCAGAACTTAATATCATTGCGTTTAAAAAAGCTTGGCCAGTAAAGCCAATGAGCCAAGCCTAGGCCATACGGTTCATCATCATGATCGGCACCAGTTGCATAATGCCAAAAGTACGGTGCATCACAAGCAACACCTTCATGCATATTATTGGGCGTTAATAAGCGCAGTTCACCCATTGGAGTAAACCGAAAACGACGGCGATCACGAACTTTGATATCATCAATCCAATATAGATTATCTTTGATGCCATAAATTAACTCCGCCACAGCATAACCGTAAAAAACACCGTAGTGCATTAGTTTAGTCACTCGGTCAAACCCAACCGATTTTAATAACTCGCTCATTGCATCAGCTGCTTCAATATCAATCGGTTTATCGCCTCCGGGTTCCACTTTCCACTCACGAGATATAACAGCATCTTGACGCTGAGTAAATGCCGATTTCACTTCATCATCATTTAAAACTTCTTTGTAAATATCTAAACGACCGCCACCCCGATTACGAAGAACACTATCATCTGGCAGCGCTAGCGAACCAACAAACAATTTAGTAATATCATTATTTTCACCTGTGCCTGCCAGCTCTCGTCCTGTTTCAACATGTGGCTTTTTGCCTTTAAACCATAACATTAAATAAATCCTCCAAAATCGTTACCGCCCCGTACTGTGCCAAAGCCTGTATCAGTTGTTTCCAGTTCTGAGCTACCCGAATATTGATTCAATGAACGGTAAGAATCACGATATCCAAGTGACTGATATTCAATTTCATACCTATCTTGGCTAGCTGCATTAATTGCAAGAAAGGCAGCCCAAGTTCTATCAGCATGACCATTACTATCAGAATCAGCAACAAAACGCGGTTGCCCCGTTGCGCCAGTCACTTTTTTCAACTTATGCAAATCAGCACGAAGTGCATTATTGCCAGCGGGAATACGAATTTTTCTATCTTGAAATGCTTGTTTACCTTGTGTTGCTAATGTTAATTTATTGGGAGCGGTAAATAGCACACCTTCAACGACCATTTCACCATAGCGCCGTTTAGCATCCTCAACAGGTTTTTCCCCCATACCTGTTTGGTCCATACAGATACGAATAATACGATAACGTCTAAAAACACCATCAAGCAGTAAATCTTGTTCGGCAAAAGAGATTCGCTTCCTCTCAATAATTTCACGAGTCCAAAGAACATCGCCCACTTGTTCAATGACCCAAATAACAAATAGGTCATTACGTGTAGCAATATCAACGCCAACAAAACAAGGATTGCCTGTATAGTGTTCAGGAACTCCCGCTTTTTCATCTTCGACACTGGTTATTAAATCAAAATCAAGCCAACTGCTGGCTTCATCAAGCCACTTGAGTTCAAACTCTTGTGCCCATAAATCATCATCACCGGCACCTTTGCGTAATTCCTCAATATTTCGAGGTAACCCATCATTAACGCATTGATAAATATCCGCTACATGGCGTGACCAACCATCATCTTTACCAGTCATCAGTTCATAGAACTTATTACCTTTACCATTGGGGGTGCTAATGACTCGCAATTTTAATCCGGGCTTTGAAATAACAGGGAACAAGGCTTTCCAAATAGCACGGCTATCTTGATGAAAGGCAAATTCATCCAGTAAAACACTAGCACTAAAACCACGAGCAGTATCAGGATTGGCGGGTAAAGCAGTTATTTTACTACCACCAGGTAATTCAACTTCTAACGCTCGAATATTGGCATCCCAATCATAATCGAGTTCTTTAAAACCTGCGGACATTGCACGCAGATGAACTTTAACCCCCTCATTCATGGCTTCACGTGCTTGACGTTCACCTCGTGATAAAATCACCCAACGCGCACGTTTACCTTGAGCTTCAGCTCGCAAACAGTCGAGCACAATTTGTAATGTGCTAGTAAACGTTTTACCACATTGGCGAGAGAACATTGCAATAGCAAAACGGCTAGTGTCGTTTACCCACTGTTTTTGATAGTCATAGAGTTTTAAGGCCGGTTCATTTTTTACTGTCATAAGTCATACGCCGCTTTAATTACTTTAGCTAACATTTCAGCTGGTACTTCGCCTGTTTTTTCTAGCTCATCCAGTTTTTCTTTTTGTTCACGCAATAACTTTTCACGTGCTGCTTTTTCGATTTCCTGCCGCTCTTTAAAGCTTAATTGCCTTGCTTGCATGGCTTCTTTGGCTGCTTTCGCTAAAAAACTAATTTCTTTAATCGTGATATCTTCCGATTCATGGGCTTTAAATGCAGCACGCGTTGCCAGCGTTGTAACAGCCTGAGCAAGTAGTGCTCCTGATTTATCATCAACACTGTCACCAAGCTCATCAACCAAAATACGTGATGCTGTTTCAATTTCACGTAAGCTATTGGTCATTTCATTAAAACCTTTTTGATAGCGGTGAAGACTAGAACGGCTTGGCGTATCAGTACTTGGAAACTTTTGTTGCAGCTCTGCAATCATTTCATCAAGAGTAAGTTGATCTGCTCGTAGTAGTTTCTCAATATAACTACGTACCTCAGGCTCTAGTTTATTGATCGTTGATTTACGTCCCATAATTACGCTCCTGCGCTTGGACGTTTTACACCAGGCACAACAACTTTACCAGTGGCCACATCAGCACCAAAATCGGTTAAACGAGCAACAATAACACTACCGATTGTTTCGGTTTTAATTAAGTCTTGCTGTCCAAGCCAACTTAAATGGGTTTTAACTTGCTCACGACTAATAGCGTGGCCATAGTGATCTAACGCACTATAGATAATACTAGAATTACTGCTATAACTTGGCATTTCATATAAGATACGCAAAATAACCAAACGTTGATCTTCTTTTAAAAATTCAGCGTAGCTCATAATTCCTCACTTGTTCTTTAATAAAAATTGGTTAATGTTATCTAATTGACGAGATAATCCTGAAAGCCGATCAGATAACTGATTTAAAGTAGCTTCATTGCTACTTAATTTTTCAATCAATTTGGTTACCTGATGCTGAGTTGGTAATGACTTAACCGTCTCTTCAACTTGTGTTACTCGAATACGTAAGTCTAGTAGTTCTTTTTGGCTAGCCGATTGACGACCAATTAACCATGAGTAAACGCCAACCACAGCCATTACAGCCCATTGCAGAAACTGCCAGTTAAAGGTAAGTTCATTAAAATTCATCGTTTATTCCTTTTTTCTTCTATCGAAGCACATTCAAGACATAAATCAGTAACGACTAACTTTCGACGTTCTTCAGCTATAGGCTCTTCACAGATTCGACAATACAGACTTGATACTCCTGTCTTTGCTTGATGTTTTGCTAGTATTCGTTCCCGTGCTTCCATTTCAACAGTTGATGCTAAATCAGCGTTATCCATTATTTACCTCGTTGATATATTTTATTAGTTCAATAAATCGACCTGAGCACTGCCCATATTGGTCATAAAGCTGTTTTAAGGCTTGAGCTAAACCATCAGCGGTATTATTTCTTCGTTTTACGGGTAATTCGCATGGTACCGTCAGTTGTGCTGGTAAAACCATGGGTTGTTGCTTGAGCGGCATTTGTACGGGCTGAGTCGATGAACTGCAAGATACTATCATCAAACACGCAATGACTGCGATCATTAGCCGTTTTGTTAAGTGCATCTTGTAATGCTTGATTTGATTGTTCATCATATAATTTCCTTTCTGCTATCTGCTGTGACAATGAATAACTTGCATCATTAGCGGTTTTAGTTAGTTGCTTTGTGCTCTCAATCAATTGACTTAAAGTATCCATTGCTTGTTTTGCTTCTAAAGCAATATATTCTTGTTTAGCCATTGATTTGCCATGACTGATACCTAATTGGTAAAGTAAACCAAAACCAACAATCAAAAATATTCCCAACAAAAAATAACTTTTATTGCTCACAAAAAAGCTTTTGATTAATTTATATATATTTTTAATCATCACAAACTCCTAAACCCCAATTTTCAGCTATGTAAACAGGTTGAAAGCGGTAGATAATGCGAATCGGATAATCACGGTTTTCTTTAAAATTAATGCTTTTACGACCGCCATTAATATTTTCAACGACTCCCCAATAGTGAGTAGCATCTTGGTATTCTCGTTTTGCTCGTTGTCGATCACGATTAACCCAACCCAAACCACCGTTATAAGCTGATAAAACAAATCCCCAGTGGTCACAATCACTAGCCACTTCATTTACACGTTGATATAACCAATAATCATATTGAACTAAGGCACGCAGTGCCCAAGAGGGGTTATACGGCTCATTGCTTCCTAATGATTTAGGGTAAGCCCCTGCAATCCAATCCGCCGTAGTTGGCATAAACTGAGCCAAACCTTGAGCACCCACATGTGATTTTGCGTTTACTTTCCATCGAGATTCCTGATGAATTTGCGCTGCAAACAACGCAATTGGCGCATCAAGACCAAAGATTGCACGTGCATTACGTGTCAGTTCCCGTTGATGTTGCTTAGCATCATTTGGTACACCAGCTATAGCCGGCGCTAAATGACAACTAAACAGCATAAATACAATAAGCAAGGTTAAGTAACGCATGTCTATAATCCAAGTGTTACGCCAAGAATCACAGCGGAAACAATTAACGCCCGACGAATCAGAACAACCGCAAATAGGGTTCGATACTCATCAAGAACAGGGTATTCCGCACACATTTTGGAATCCATTGCCTCGGGGTGTTCATTGTTTTCTAAAGATTCAATATATTGCTTGGTATAAAAATCAGGACCAAACTCTTTCCAATCGTTATATAAATAACCTCCAGGAGATGCATAAGGGAAAAGTGCACGGTCAAGGTGGTAACCAATCACGGCAGAAAGCAAGACTAAAGCCAGTTTATAAGCAACAACAGGCAACTGTTGAGGTGAGAGTAACGTAATAATTGCAAATAAAGTAATAGCGACTAAATACCATTTAAGCAAACGAATTTGGGATAATTTTTTGATAGGGTGAGCCATAAAAAACCTCATAATTAAATTAATGTATGAGGTTATTATGATCTTACTTACTTGAAATGTAATTTGAACGGGGGCAGATTAATTTACTGGTAGTTTATTTATTGCATCCATCAGTTTTTAACATCTTTAGGATCATAGTGTAATACAACGAAAATATGTTTTATCTTGTAATCAATTCCTGATGACTCATGCTTATGAGTTGAATAGAAACTAAATGAAGGTCTATAGTTACACTGATCTGTACAAATACAGCTGTCACCATAAATAGACTTTAGTCTAACCTTCCATTCATTGACCACGGAAACAGTATCTTTAGTTTTACAATAAACGATGAGGGAACCTTGGCTACAAGAATCAGTTCCTGTTGCATATCTTGTTGTCAATTGATTAAATCCTTTTATTAAATAGTCATAATCTCTATGAATTTTAGCTTCACCAAGCCAAGTAAAATTATTAACTTTTACAAGAAGATCACAATGCCCACCACCATGAAAAGAATCATGTGTTGCATCATATCCACAAGCAGATAAAAAGGAAAGAATTTCTTCAGTTAGCCGATCTTCTTCATCTTTAAACCTAATTTTTTTATTTTGTTCTAGTCGACAAATTATGTCTTCAAGATTTTTGTACAGTTGAGATATAAATTTATCGTATGTCTTACATATATTTTTTAAAAATAGAGAATAAATATTTACGCCATAATTATTTGACATTAATTCTAAATCTTCTAACGTAGGAGATTGATTAGTCACAAACAATCTCCTTACCAAAATCAGACAAAGAGAAATATATAAAGATTTTGTTTTTAAAGCTCTCTACAGGTTCACCTGTATCTGGATGGATAAAAATATTGGTAATGCGGGCTTCAATAATATCTTCACTGGGTATTTCTATAGGGGCTGAATCTTCAAACTCGATAAACTCAAATTTGATATCAAGAACTGGCAAGCCATTTTTGATCATAGCGCTAATAGCCTGAAAAATATCTTCAGGAGAGGATTTTGTTTTTTTGCATAATGAATTATAAGATATATATTTAAATGCATTTTTATTAGATATAGAGCATATATAATCAATAATTTTAACGCATACAATCTGAATATGCTGCTGTAAAGCAGCATCGTTATTGAGTTGATTTAATATATCTGCTTTTTTCATCATATAAGCTTATTTATCAAATAATCATATTCTTCCTGATATAGACAATTATTTATTTCCGCATTATTAATCATCGGAGCTGGTGACGCGATTAATTTTATACCACCAGCAATTACTAACTCAATTAAATTTTTTTCTCCAAAAATTGGAGAGTCATATTTTTTAGTAATGGAATAAAAATTGGTTTGTCGACAAATAGCGCTTAAACCACTAGAATGAAAATCTTCCTGCTTTAAATCTTCTTTTTTACTACTCATTCTTTCTTTTTTTACAGAGTTAGTACCTGTCTTATGCTCTAACGCTACAATACTTCCTTCTGGTTCCTCATACAATAAATCAATCTTATTAAAAATATTATATGGAACTAATAGCAATTCTTCTTTATATTTCTCTCGATAGGTTTTCTTTAATAAATTATGATAATCTACAACAAACATTTTTCTATCATCTTTAGTCACAGGATAAGCCATATCTATTTGAATTTCGACAATGCCTTTCTTTTTATGAAATATTATACTATCAAATGGTTGGTGGCGTATTGTTTTATACCCAACAATTTCATAGTATTCAAGATAATCACCGCCTAAAGCATCCGGTTCTATATTGATACTATCTTTGTATGCCCGAGCAGAACTGGAAAATAACCTTATACAATCTTTATTATCAATACATTTAACAAAATAGTTTTTACCTAACTCTAGATCATCAAGATTTGATTGTTCAATATTAAAAGGGTAATGTTCTCTGAACAAATCTGTTTCGGGATTCTTTTCATCACTAGCAAAAATTTGTTTAAATATCTGCTCAACAAGCTCATATTGCTTTTTACTTTGCAATGTATAAAAATAACACACCCGATTACCATATATCATATTATTATTATAGAGCTTTTCTAAAACAAGTCCTGCTTTTTTAATTTTAGGGTCAGATTTCTTATCACCTACTTGTGAATAATACTCTATTAGATCATCAAAACTTTTTCCTGATTTAAGGGATTCGTGAGTCAAGACCTTTTGTACCACTCGAATCGAAATATTACGTTGCTCTTTCAATGCTAAAAGATATTTCTTAGCCTTATTTTTACTCATTTACAAATCCTTCCATTCCTTAATTTTTAACTAAATTTTATTTTATATTCTGTTATAAAGATGTTTCTTTCCATATTACCTTTGTCTAATTTTCTTCCAAACACTGATACTGATAAGTAACTTTAAACTGATTACATCCTAAAAAATCACCCCAAACACAAGAGCCTTGACCAGCATCAAATGCTTTACAGTTTTTTTTAATATTATAAATTAACCATCAATAATCTTCATTTTCTCAATAACTTCAAATCTATCTGTGTTTGTTAAATGGCTAACTTCCTCAACACCACCTTGGGATAAAAGTAATCCACTTATTTCAGATGGATTTTTGTAGATTGCAAACTCATATTCTTGAAAACCAGTAAACGCACCATACCCATTTTTAGCATTAATAAATACAACATAAACAGTTGCATCATGACCATCTATTTTTCCTTGCATATAGCCTTTAAATATATATTGTGCACTATCTGGATCTTTCAGTTTACCCATCATATAGTTTTTTATTTTTTCCTCATATTCAGGATGAGAATTGCAACCAACTAATAAAAAAACACTAAATACAATTGAAATCCAAAATAACCATAAATTTTTCATCTTTAATCCTTAAAAAATAATCGCACCCAAAATAAAACCCACGGCAAATATTGCTAACGTGGGTTTTATTTGAGTTCTGAATAAAGTTATTGTTTGGTTATATAAATTTTGATTATTTAATTTCTCTAAATTAGAAAGTTCTTCAACATAATTTAATACATTTTGTAACTGCATTTTATTAAGCCGTTTTAAATCTGAAGTACAAAATTGCCGCTTACTGTAATGATTCATCTTATCTTTTAATTCATCTTTGTCATTAATTTCACAAAGAATCAAATGGATAAGTATTTTGCAAGATGCTTTTTCTTTAGCTGCTTCAAATTCATCAGTTAAAAATTTATCAGCAATAGGAAATTGTGAAACAGTTATTTCATTAATACTACAAACACCAAGAGTAGCGTGTAGTTTAAGCCATAGTTCTGGTGCCGTTAACTCCCCGTAGTTTTCAATATCAGAAATTAAATTATTAAGGGATTTTCGTTGAGCGGGAACCAACGGGCGAGTATCTAACTCATCATCATTACTTGACGTAATATTATAAATATCTCTACCAGCTATTTGTTCTGCCGTATTATCCTGAAGTCTAACCGTCACTTTGTTTTCCGCCTCCTAGTTGTATAAATATTTCCACCAGCAATTTGACCTTCACCTCGAATTGTATTATTCGAAATATTAACCCCTGCCTGCTGAGCCGTTCCTGCTGTTAATGCACCTAAGGCTGCCGCTTTAATTGCCAATGGTGCTGTTCTAAATTTGTCAATTAAATCTTGCTCATCAACAGATAAATTACTTGTTGTTCTAATACCAGTTACAACATATTGAACATCTAACCCAAAATTGGCTAATGTAGATAAATATAATGCATCAGGAAATCTCTCACCTTTTTCATAATTAAGTTGAGTTAATTTTTTTACATTAGCAATTTCCCCCATAGCAACTTGGCTAAGGCCCATGCGTTCACGTTCTTCTTTTAGTCTTAATCCGATATTTTTTTGCATACTTTTTATCTTGACAGGTATAAATATTTATACCATAATTTAACACATAATTTATAAATCACTTATTAATAACTTATATCAAAGGAGCTAAAAATGTCTAAAGTTCTCACTCCCGAACAAGTTAAGCAACAATTTCAACAAAAAGGCAAAACTATCAAATCTTGGGCGATTGAAAATGGTTACCACCCCGTTGTTGTTTATAACGTTTTAAACGGTTTAAGCCGTGCTCATCGTGGTAAAACACACGATATAGCAGTAAAACTTGGCTTAAAACAAGCTTACTAATGCCGATTGTAACAGTTTTTCATATATAGAAAAAGGGCGAAAAACATGCATAGATCACAAATTTCAACGTCTGGCACTCGAATACTTAAGGTGCTAAAAGCGCTTAAAGGTTATACGTTAACGGGATTATCTAACGGCGATATCGCAAAGATGATTAATGAATCACCTGTTAATGTTACCAGAGCATTACAAACACTAATCGAGGAAGGACTAGTAATTAAGTTAGATAATGGTTTGTTTGCTCATAGTGTGCAAATGTTGCAAATAGCCCAAGCGCATGCAATTCACATCACTAAAATGCAAGACCAAATAACAGAAATCAATCAGCGTATTACGGCTGGCGCAAGATAAGGATAACCAAAATGGCAAGACAAGCAAACAAAGCAAAAGAAGAAATTGAACTACCTGCAATTGATGAGCAAGGGATTAATGATGCAATGAATACCATAACTACGATTCAAAGTGAATATAACGAAGAGCGCGATCTAGTTAATCAGCTTTTAGGTCAGGCTCAAATGGCTGATGCTTTTAGTAAATTTTCCCGAACGGTTCGGACTTCTAAATTAGCATTTATAAAGCAAAATAAATTATATCAATTACTTAAAGGAAAGAAAACTCCGAACGGTTCGGAATTTTCTGGAACATGGGAGGATTTTTGTAATTTACTTAATCTATCCGTCGATAAAGTAGATTTAGATATTCAAAATTTACAATCATTCGGCGAAGAAGCCCTTGAGTCTATGTCTCGTATGGGCATCGGCTACCGTGAGTTACGCCAATATCGCAAACTGCCCGAAGACCAAAAAACGGCATTAATTGAAGTTGCTAAAGCTGGTGATAAAGAGGCATTAGTTGAATTGGCAGAAGAATTTATTGCTAAAAATGCTAAGGAAAAAGAGCAGCTCAAAAAAGAAAATAGTAATTTGCAAGCTGATTATAAAGCATTAAGCAAACGTAATGCTGATGTAGCGAAAGAAAAGGAAGAATTAGCAATAAAACTAGCTCAATTTGAAATGAAAACTGTGCCACTTGATGAGCGTTTAGAGCCATTTAAAAAACAGATAGCAGAAACGCAATCACGTATTGATGAGCTACTAGAACAACAACGGCAATACGTTGCATTAGCCGATAAGCTACAAAAAGAAATCATGGAAAATGATCCAGATTATGATCCTGAACAACCATATTCATTACCAGAGTCATTAAGAGCAACATTAACAATATTGCAACAATCATTAAAGCTAACGTCATCACAAAGTAAATTAATTTACAACGATTTCTGGGTGAATTTTAGTGATGATATCTTGCCAGAATTTAGTGAAACATTAATAGATAATTGATTTGGTTGGGTAAAAATATGATTGCGCCGAATATTCGTGAGTATCTAAATAATGTTGCTATCAAATTGGATAATGTCGGTCACGGTCAACGTGGACCAATATTGGATGAAGCACAAGCATTTTTAGGCTATTCAAGACAAACCATTTATAGGCTATTAAAGCAAGTTTGTGGCTGGTCTAGTGAGCGCAAAGCTAGAACAGATAAAGGAAAAATGACAGTTTCAAGTGAATCACTTTTAGCATTAGCAACAATGAGTCGCGAATCAGTGCGAGATAATGGCAAGCAAACAATGTTTACCACCACTGCACGTGGCATATTGGAACAAAATGGGCATGAAATTAATGTCAGCAATGCGACGCTTAATCGTTTAATGAGACAAAGGAAGCTAAATGTAAAAGCGCAACAAGTAGCAAATCCTGTACAGTCGTTACGCGCATTATATCCGAATCATGTTCACGAAATTGATCCGTCATTATGCTTGATTTATTACATGAAAAATAAACAGCATATTATGCGCGAACGTGATTTTTATAAAAACAAGTTAAAAAACTACGCAAAAGTTAAATACAAAGTCTGGCGTTATACTTTGTATGACCGTGCATCAGGCATGATTATACCTTGGTACGTTGAAGCTGCAGGCGAAAACCAACACTCATTATTCCAGTTTTTAATGTTTGCTTGGGGTAAGCAAGATGGGCGTTTATTTCATGGTGTACCAAAGCTATTGTATTGGGATAAAGGTTCGGCTAATACATCATCAGCAATCAAGAACTTGCTAGACCATTTAGAAGTTAAATATCTAGAACACGAAGCAGGTAATGCAAGAGCTAAAGGTGGCGTTGAAAATGCCAATAATATCATCGAAACACAATTTGAAAGCCGTTTAAAGTTTCAACCTGTCAGCAGTATTGATGAGTTAAATCATGCAGCAATGAACTGGGCGGAGGCATATAACGCCAATCGTTTACCAGGACAAGATACACGTTTGCGTCGTATTGGATTATCAGAACCCGTATCACGTCAATCACTTTGGCAACATATTACGGCAGAGCAATTACGCACATTGCCATCAATAGAAGTTTGCCAAGCCCTTATGGCAAGTCGTGAGCAAGAGCGACAAGTGAAAGCTGATTTAACCATTAGTTTCAAACATCCGCAAGCTGATAGTTCGCTTATTTATAGTTTAAAAGGCTTAGATGGTATTGCTGTTAAAGATAAAGTCAGTGTGCGTTCATTAGTTTACGGTGATTGTGCTATTCAAATTGAAGTACCTCGTTATGACGGTGAAGCACTGATTTATCGTGTTGAGCCAGACCGCAATTTTGATAAGTTTGGACAACGTTTAGATGCACCTGTGATTGGTGAGGAATATAAATCTAAAGGTAATACAGAAATTGAACAAGCAGCGAAAGCGATGGATCAAGTGGCATACCCAAACATGACCGAAGATGAAATCAAAAAAGCGAAGCAAAAACAAGTTGCGCCATTCGGCGGTCAGCTCAATACACTCAGTTATCTAGATGATATTAATCATCCTGCTTACTTTGAACAAAAAGGCAATGAAATTGAAACACCGGAACATTTAAAGCCAGCTACCACAACATTAACGTTAACCGCGGCTTTAATGCGTATTACCAGTTCAATTGGTCGCAGATTAACAACTGATGAAAATAAGTGGCTATCGGTTCGTTATCAAGATGGTGTACCGGAAGATTCGTTAGATTCACTAATTCGTACATTTACAACACCTGTTGCAATCGGTGACGGTACGACAGGGTTTAGGAGTGTTAAATAATGCTGAAATTAAAAAGCGTAATGACGCAATTCAATATCAAACAGGCACAACTCGCTAAGCATATTGATTATAAAGGCAATTCAATCAGCCAAGCAGTAATTAGCCAACTCGTTAATCACAATATTTGGCCACGCTCTATTAAGCATGAAGAACTAGAGCAGAAGATTGAAAAGGCATTAATAAAATTAGGTTTAAGCAATGATTATTTACTAAATATTTTTGAAGAAGAAACTGACACAGCCGAAATCTTGGCGGACGACGCTGTGCCAGTTGACTCAAATGAAAAACACTTAACAAAGGAGTCAGCCTATATGTTACTACGAAAACAAACTATAAATCGAGATGCGCGGGCACATTTCCGCATTCCTCGTGACCCATTCACTGACGAAATGACGGAAGACGCTGATGTTTATCTATCTGATGATATTCGTTATGTACGTGCAGCAATGCGTCAAACAGCAAAGCATGGCGGAATGTTGGCCGTTATTGGTGAATCAGGTAGCGGTAAATCAACACTGCGCCATGATTTAATTGATTGGATCAATATTAATCATGAACCAATAACAGTTATCGAACCGTATGTATTAGGGTTGGAAGATAACGAAATCAAAGGTAAATCACTTAAAAGTATGGATATTAGTGGTGCAATCATCAATGCGATTGATCCACAAGCAAAACCAAAACGTAGTGCTGAAGCACGAGCAAGGCAAATGCATACTTTACTTAAAAATAGCGCATTATCAGGTCGTAAACATTTAATGATTATTGAAGAAGCGCATGGTTTATCAATTCATACGCTTAAGCATTTAAAACGCTTTTATGAGCTACAAGAAGGCTTTAAAAAACTGCTATCAATTATTTTAATTGGCCAAACAGAATTACAAACAAAACTATCAGAATACAATCCTGAAGTTCGTGAAGTGGTTCAGCGTTGTGAAGTTGTGAACTTAAAACCACTTGATTTTAAAGTTGAAGAATATATCAAGCATAAATTTTCACGTGTTGATATGGACTATACAACGTTATTTGATTCATCTGCATTTAATGAAATCATCAATCGGTTACGTGTTGCAACAACACGTCGAGGTGAAAAGCAAGTGCGTTCATTATGTTATCCATTAGCAGTAAATAACCTTGTTTCTAACGCATTAAATCTAGCTGCACGCATTGGTGCGCTAAAAGTTACAGGTGAAATAATTGTTGAGTGTATCAAAGACCGAGGAGATATCTGATGAAAAAGAACCAACTAATCAGTAATAGCATCAATGCGGTTAATAAGGCTGTAAATATATTATCTAATGAAGAATTAACTGTCATTGGTTTTTATCATGATTCACTTTCAAAACCGACTATTGAAATTGAGCATCACCCTAAGTGCAATAAATATATAGATGCTGGTCAGGCAACGTATTATCGACACGAAGGGTACCATCGGTTTGGGCAGTTTGAATTAAATGGCTGTCGAATTATATGGAGAGAGTGCGATATTAGTCGCTTGCATTAATTTAATAGGAGCCATAAAAATGATAAAAGCAAAAAAACGTATTAAAGCAGCCGCATCTGTTTATGTAGTGCAATCCAAAGAGGAAGTAACATCATCAATTAGGAATTTAGGTGATATTCAACGTGAATTGATTCGCCTAGAAACAGAAATGAATGACAAAATAGCCGAAATAACGGCAAGCTATTCATCAACTATTGATTTACTAAAGCTTAAGTCTACACAACTACAGACAGGTATTCAAATTTGGTGTGAAGCAAATCGTGACGAACTGACTAATGGCGGTAAAGTTAAATCAGCTAATTTGATTACTGGTGAAGTCCAATGGCGTAATAGACCACCATCATGCACTATTCGTGGTTCAGAATCAGTTATTGAGGCATTGAAAGAACTGAAATTGAATCGTTTTATACGTACAAAAGAAGAAATCAATAAAGAAGCCATTTTAAACGAACCAAATGCAGTAGCACATGTTCCTGGCATCACTATCAAAAAAGATGTAGAGGATTTTGCGATAGTACCTTTTGAACAGGAGATTATCTAATCATGCAAACACAAGATTTTTATATTTTGCATCAATTTATATTAAGCCAGACAGCTAATTTTATAATTCACTGTAAAGAGTATGGTTTATCTGAGTTTGAAGCGGATCGCATCATTAACGAGCTAGAGGAATTAGCTAATGGCTAAATTCTCTAGCCCTAAACGTTATATGCCCGACCATTATATTTCAATCAGCCATGAACATTCATTTATGCGTGAAGTAACTGGTCAGGGTTATGTTGATGGAAAGCTGTACGATGAACTTTATGCTGAATATGTAAAATTAAAATCAGCTAAAACATTAAAACAGCGTTTTGTTAGTTTTTTAAGGTGTTTTTATGACAAATAATAATGAAAAGTATATTGAAAAAATCAAAAAACTTTTAGCGTTAGCGAAATCAACAAATCCCAACGAAGCTGCTATTGCTATGAATCAAGCCATCAAATTGATGGTAAAACATAATATCAGTAATAAAGATGTGGAATTATCTGAAATTGAGGAACATGTGTCAAAACATGCCCCTTCAAATGCAGAAAAACCACCAAGATATTTTTCAATATTAGTAAGTATCATTACAAGCGCATTTGGCGTGCGAGCTTACTTTACTTGGGAAAACAATAAACGAAAGGTTTCATTTTATGGACTTAGGGAACGACCACAATTAGCAGCTTATACCTTTGACGTTTTAAGTGTTCAATTAGTTAAAGCTCGAAAAGAATTCTTATCGCAACAAAATGGTAATTGTAAAAAAATCACTAAAATCAACCGAGCTGATGCGTTCTGTGTTGGCTGGGTTAATGGCGTTTATCAATTAATTGAAGATTTCGCAATGACTGATGAGGAACTAAATCTATTAGCTGAATATAGAAAGACAAAAGATTTATCACCCGCTAAGGTTAGAGATGCTAAAAAGTGTAATGGTTCGGACTCTTCACAATTTATTGGTTACTTACAAGGTAAAACCGCTCAATTGAATCATGGTGTATCAAATTCAGGTTATTCTCCATCACTAATAGGGGTTAAATAGATGAAATCTAAATATATCAAACTGATCCATATTGCAAAATCTCAACTTAATCTTGATGACGATACCTATCGTCATCTATTACTGAATATAACTAAAAAAACTAGCACCAAGGATATGACTGTTTGGGAACTGGAAAAAATTCTAAATAACTTTAAATCAAAAGGTTTTAAAGTTAAATCATCAAAAAAAACGGGGAAGATAACTGCTACAGAACCAGTTCATAAAAAAATACGATCATTATGGCTAGCACTAGCTGATGCAGGTGAAATCAAAAATCGTTCTGAAAAAGCTATCAATTCTTATGTAAAACGTATTACTGGTGTTGAAGTGATGGATTGGCTTACAAAAAAACAAGCAAGGGTTGTAATTGAAAGCCTAAAAAGTTGGCAAGCACGCATATAAAGGAATAAGTATGAAATTAACACGTTGCCCAATTTGTCATAACGAAATTAATTTAGAAGCATTAGTCGAAGATGTTTCTGGAAGAGAACTACTTATATTAGTAAGTAATTTAAGCTATGGCTGTGCTAAACCGATGATTGCCTATATTGGTTTATTTCGTACTCAAAAATCAAATTTAAGTAATTCTAGAGCAGTAAACTTAATTAATGAAGTTCTAAAATTATATCAACCAAGCAGGCATCTAGCTCACGCACTACGGGAAACAGTTAATAATATTCACGCAAAGCGTGCATTGGGTGAATACAAACCGTTTAAAAATCATAACTACTTAAAATCTGTTTATGAATCAACTAAGCATTTATTTGCATACGTTGAACATAAAGAAGAAGACAAACCCTCTCGTAGCAGTAATGAAGAGTATTTTGAACAGATGTATAGGGCTGGTGTTGACTTTAGTAAATTAGAAAAAAATATACCCGGTGCACTGGATTGGTATAAGAACAAAACAGGAGCGTAAATTATGACTAAGTCTGCAATGTCTATTAAACGTCATGAATTACTAACACATGTATCATTATCTGTAGCTAACGATGCGATGGATTACGGTTTACCTGAAGATATTGCAGCACAGTTAGGTGATAGCATTGCAAATACAATTTCAGAACTATTTGGAGGCCAAAACTTCACATTTCCGCGTGATTATATCTTTAAACTTAACCAACGTGATCTACAAATCTATGATGCATTTAAAGGTAACAACTATGCAGAGCTAAGCCAAAAATATAATATGACTGAACGTGGTATCAGGAAAGTAATTGACCGAGTTCATAAACGAATGATAAAAGAAAAACAACCAACACTGTTTGATTTTAATGACGCCTAATTAATTTTTGAGCAAAATTTTTTAGGCAATTTTTTATTTCATATTTTGTAACACTTTTTCAAAAAACAATTTCATTATTTCCCTGTTTATTTTGTTATATCCCATTTATCTCATCATTCTATTATTATTTATCATGTTCTATTTCAGATTGTTGCATTTACCAATACCGACTAAATTAGTTGTGTTAATATACCCAACTGGTTTAATATAAATCCAGTCAGTTTTAATTCCCAATGCGCCACACAATGATTGAATAGCTCCACTTTGGTCATAGCAATTGACCTTTTTAATTTTTTTTAAAAGATATTTCCTTAGATGTATATCGCCGCCATCAGAACAGTCGTTTTTATTCCACCAGTGCTCTTTTTCTATATAACTGGCATGCCCCATTTACAGCCTCATAAACCACCCCATGTTCACTGTGACAATATTTAGTTATTTTCCTTGCTGAAACAACAGTGTCTTGATCATTATTAATATCTGTATTTTTGAATAAAAAACGCAATACCTCAACCCAAACACCTTTCTTATAAAATTTAGCTGGCTCATCATAAAGTACAAAAGCCTCAAGTGGTATTTTTTCAGAAAAAAGACTATTTTTTGTCATAGCTGTATCATTATCTTCGCACTCTAACGAAAATGTCGGGGATATTAACCAACTAATCTGGTCTATATTACCCTCAAAAATAACTGATTCTTCATCTTTTATTAGTATTAATCAGCAAAAGTAAACTCAATATTATCAAATATCCATTGAGAAATTTCCATAACGTTTTGTTCTGCAAGGTTTACATACCATATTTTGAAATTACTATTATGAAAAAGTGCAATAATATTCCCTTCCATTTCTGACTCTTTATTCATAAGGGAAAAAGTTCCCAACTCCGCTTTATTATATGCAAAACGCCCAGAGGAATTATCAGTATTTAAACTGCGAATAAAATTAAATTTAGCCATAAAGTTTGCATCTTCTATAAATAAAAGTAGTATTTCAATTTCAACAAATTGGTCAGAATCTTTCATAGATACCTTATCTTTGGGTAGCACCCCTAACGCGACTCTTTTTGCCAATTTTTTATTATTTAAATTGTCAACATATTCTGTTTCCATTATTTGTGCAATTCGATAATTACTACCATTTATAGATTCAGTTGATAATTTTTCAGCTATATGTGTATTTAATGACATTTGCTTAATTTGTTTATCTTCAGATTGCTGTAAAAAATCTGAAAAATTAAATATATTATTATTTTTAATGATTTTTTTGTTTTTGAAATAATCTAAATAAGCTTTTATATTAGAGTTTGTTAGTTTGTTTAATGTAATACCAAATTCTTGAGAAAAAAATTGTTCTTGTGTTAATTCTATTGTTTCTTTTGTTACAACAACGGCTGACATAATATTTTCCTCTGGTGCTATATTGGCTAATGCTAATGATGAATTGGATAAGTTAACAACAAAACAAACCATCCCCAAAATAAATAAATTTTTTTTACCAAACAATTTTTGATACTCCTTTTAGAGGATAACCTCTAGTATGTTCATGACCTTTATATTTACCCTTGAAAGACTTTTCTATAGCTTCAAGTGTTAAAGGCAATTCAGTTAATGGTTTTGGATAAACAGATTCCTCTGGCGGTGTCCGCGCTCCAAGAATTTTGGCAATTCTTTGATTAAATTTAAAATTAACTTTTATATCTAACACTTCATTAGCATATTCTAGTACTGATTTATCTCCAATATAAGGACCGATTGTCGCATCTAAAATAATTCCTGTTTCTTTTAATCTAACAAATACATGATTGTCAAACGCCATTCGTATAGTCCCTTCACCCGGCTTACCAAATAATCTAGATTCAACTTTATTGCTATTATTAGATTTATAAAAAGGGTTATTACAGCTTCCAATTCCAACTAGGTTTGTCGTTTTTATATAACCAACAGGTTTCATATAAATCCATTTAGATATAATGCCTAATGCACCACATAATGACTGCACTGCCGCAGCTTGATCGTAACAATTTACAATATTTTTCTTTTTTGTAGAACCGAATAAGCCATACTTTGTCTTCGATAAATATCCCCTTAATTCAAACTCTCCCTTGTTTGACTCGTCCATAAAATAAGGTATATGAAAGTCAAAGGAAAAATAACTGCTCTTCCCATTTACAGCCTCATAAACCATCCCATGTTCACTGTGACAATATTTAGCTATTTTCCCTGCTGAAACAACAGTGTCTTGGTCATTATTAATATCTGTATTTTTGAATAAAAAACGCAATACCTCAACCCAAACACCTTTCTTATAAAATTTAGCTGGTTCATCATAAAGTACAAAAGCCTCAAGTGGTATTTTTTCAGAAAAAAGACTATTTTTTGTCATAGCTGTATCATTATCTTCGTACTCTAACGAAAATGTCGGGGATATTAACCAACTAATCTGGTCTATATTACCCTCAAGAATAACTGATTCTTCATCATCTTTTGCTGGCAAACTAAATTCGTTCGAGATAAATTTTTTGTTACCAAATGAAAGGATTAATTTAGCCTTGTTTCCAGATGTACTAATAGGCAATGCTGAACCGCAGACTGTTTTTAGTCTAACTTTAAGCTTTATTTTTTTATGATTTGCCATACTAGAGCTGCGGATAAAATAAACTGCGGGATTATCACTACAATCTTGATAGAAAAAATCGTCCGAATTGACTTGCGTAGTTGTCATTGAGGTTGATGATTTCCAAACTTTCCAATTTGCAATTGGTTTATCTTGTTGGCACACTCTAGTATAACTTTCAAGCCATTCAACCTCTGTAATTTTAATATCTACTTTGTCACAAGGTATGGTAGAACTACCTACAATTCTACCTGAACCGATGCTCGGTGGGGCAATTGGAGGGGTATTCGGCATTTACTCTACTCCTTCTATAACTATTTTTGCTAATGTTTTAGCTAAATCTTTTAAAGTGTAAGTGTTGGCTTTTATCTGCATCGCTATATCAGACCAATTTAGCCAATAACGGGTGAGGTCAGTATCAAAATGTTGTCCTAAGGCAAATAAAAATAATAAATAAATTGCTTGCTGCGTTAAATCCTGAAAATCATATTTAACTAATGCTTGTTTACGTCCCCATTCTATCAACTCCTGATAAATCGCCTCACCCGCAAAAGTGACTTTCTGGGGATAAATAAACTTAAAAAATTGTAACATATCAATAGTAAAATCATCTTCCTCTCCAACTGGTAGCTGACTAATTGATATCAAAAATATCATTTCTTTGAAATGAGTAGCATCCTCGCCTATTACTTTTTGTGTGTAGTCATTCAAATGTTCATACAATTGTGAGGCTCGCGACATTTCATTGCCGTCGGTTTGACTTAATATATTATGAAATAAAGTATACTGAATATCTATTTGAAAATGTTCACCTAACATAATCATGGTATCTAGATAAAGTCGAATAGTGTCAACTAATTTGAACTGATTTTCTTTTCCTCTTAGAAGTGCCTGTTCAATAACCCGTCTACTGTTTTTTTCAGTCATTAACTGAGCCCATAGTGGAAACACTTCCTTACAATGACTATAGTAATATGTAATGTCACGAGCCTGTGCCAATTCATCAAACATATCAATATCTTTTTCAGTAATCACTAGCTTCATGGATGATTTCCTATTTTATAGTCATTGTTATACTGATAATGTTGTTGACTTGATTGCCAGATAGCCCAACGGGTTTTACACAGGGTGCCTATGTAGTAAGGGTTTTTACTGGCTATTGACCAAAAACCTGCAAAGCACTGATGGTCGTAATAACGGAAGAAATGCTGACTGCCATCCTCTTTTTCAACATAAAGCAATTTTCGAAGTGTGTTAAACAGTGGGGTAAAGGCAATAGGGGTTTGTAACCATATTGGGGTTTCGTATTCTGTTTGATAAGTGACTAACGTCGAAATAAACGATGAATGGATAGCCGGTTTTAATTCAATTAATACCGGTCCAACTTCTGCCGATGACGCTTCAGACGTCCCCAAAAATAACGATTTATAACGTAAATTATCAATTTGTGATAATGATAAATAAAAACCCTTTAACAAGGCACAATCAACTAAAACATACCAATAATTCTCACTCGGAGCATCTGGTATAAAGGGTAATAACAAAGACGGCATACCGGTAACCTAATATTAAGTTAAAATAAATTTCTATTCTTCAACTCGACTTGGCTTTAATGGTCTTGTGGTTGGAACATAAATATCCCAAGTTTTTCTTTCGGGAATATCGCTGACGGTTTTATCACAAGAAACTGACACATACCAATATTCCGAAGGTATATTCCACAATTTTTTATGAGGATCATATTCTGCCCATTTAGCTTTGAGTGGCACTAAACACCTAGCAACAATAATTCTTAAATCGGGCTCTAATGACTCCCTGTGAGTATTGTTTTCTTTATTGTATGCTTCGATAACTTCAATTGCTTTATCATTAATATATTTTAAACCATGAATTAGCTCATTACCGTAATGTTTCTGTACATCCGTTAGAACATGTGAATGTGCATAATTTGTTATCAAACTAAAGAAAAAAAACAAAATCATTGTGTTTATAGATGTTTTCATATTATTTATCCTATTATAAGTTTTCCCACATATTTGCCATCGCTGTCTGATCTATTGCTAATTAAATAGTGATATAAATCATTCCATTTTTGTATTTCATAACAGGTAATACATCCTTCCGATAAATTCCCTACATGAACAAAATTACTATTATATGTTGGCGCATATTCTATCGGAAACCATACCGTATCATAAGCTAATGCTTTATACCCATTTGGATCAGTTCGATAATAATCTGTTGAATCTCGGTCTCCTGCTGTAAATGGAGCCAAAATATTATAAGTTCCATCAGGTAGTGGTTTTGAATGCAAGATTTGTTTATGATAAGGACTAAGTGGGTTTGTTTCTTTATAATCCACATCTGAATCAATGGTAATTAGTGCTTTATTTCCGTTAAAACTGAGCTCTGAAAATAATTGGTTCAATTCTTGTTTTCTAATAATAGATATTTCCCTTTTTCTGACTATTTTTTTAACGGTTAATGTTGCACCAGTCCCTCTGGAACAGTCAATTAAACATTTTGCCACATTTTTATTACTTAAACTTGCAATATTATTAGCATATCGACCTTCTTTAATCAAAAAATAGGTTCGGCCACCTTCAATTTTTTGAATAATGACTTTCGTATATTCACAGAGAAAAGCAAAATCATTACTCGGGTCTAATTTTACTTTTAACCAACCAGAGGTATCTATTGATTTAGTGTAACGGTGTTTTACAGTAACAGTTGTTACTACATTTTCGACATTATTCGTTGTATTGGCAGATATTGAATTACACATAAATTATTCCTTTTTTATGATATAACGTATTCAAACTTCACATTTTCAGCTTCGTCAGACAATATACATTCAGTTCGCCCCTCATTATCTGTTATACCTTCAATGACTTTGCCTGAACCCAACGTTAATTTATATTTAACATTAGCTAATAGCTCACCTTCTTCATTTTTTAATACAAATACTTTTTGATATTCATCAAGCGGTGGGGATACTTTTGCTGATGTATCAACCGGACAACGCTCAATAAAGGGGATACCGCTGCCAGCCAATGCTGTTAAAATCGCAGGATTAAGCGGAGCTCTTATACTCGATGGACTACCCGCATCACAAATATTTACCACCGGACCAATATTAATTTTCGGACCATTAATATCAATGCCTCCAGCATGCACAACAATAAAACTATTGCCTACTTTAAAGGTGATTTTATCGTGGCTTTCCAATACTAAATTGCCCTTGGTGTCCATGCTGACATTGCCAGCGACTTGTTGCATCAGGTCACCATCAACAATTAAGCTTTTATCTGCTAGTACTTTTTCAAGACTATTGGCTTTAATGGTTATATCTTGTTGCTGCTCCACAGTTATAATTCTATTGTTAGCCACCACTAGCTTATCATCATGTCCAATGCTAGTTGTACGGTCATAGTCAATGCGTTCATTTTTACTATTACGCACCTGTATATCCATATCTTTTTGTGCATGTAGATGCAAAAGTTCATTGCCAGTCGCATCGTCAAAACGTAGTTCATTGTGCCCCTTACCTTTGTGAGTTTGGGTTCGAAATACCGTTTGTGTTTTCTTTTCGGGTAATTGCACCGGCAAGGCCATGATGTCATTGTAAGTACAGCCAGTAATAATCGGCCTGTCAATGTCACCATTTATATAACTGACTATCACCTCTTGACCAATACGCGGTATAGCATAAAATCCATAACCTCGACCACTCCAGCCTTGCATAACCCGCACCCAACACGATGCCTTTTCGTCCGCCTCGTCATATAAGTTCCAGTGAAAGTGTACTTTCACCTGTCCCTGCTTGTTGGTAAAGATTTCTTCACCCGCTGGTCCCACCACCTCGGCCACTTCTGGACCATCAGCAATTGGTTTAGGTATAAACGTTGGGCGCCAGTTTTT